>JAPLUJ010000345.1 GCA_026397695.1 Verrucomicrobiota bacterium
GCCGCCCGCTCGGCGGTGAAACGCAGCGCGAGCTCCCGCAGCGCTGTTAGATTCCCCTCGCGGAAAAACCCTTCCGCCGCCGCCTGGCCGCGTTCTCCCATATAGACCTTGCCCTCCGCCATACGTAGTAACAGTTTTTCCACGCTGAGGTCCACGAGCTGGATTTCATGGGCCCGGTCAAGCATCGAGTCGGGAACGGTTTCGCGCACCGCCACGCCGGTGACCTGGCGCACGATGTCGACCTGGCTTTCGATGTGCTGGACGTTGAGCGTGGTGATCACGTCGATGCCCGCGTCGAGCAATTCCAGCACGTCCTGATAGCGTTTCAGGTGACGGCTGCCGGGGGCGTTGGTGTGGGCGAGTTCATCGACTAGCAAGAGATCCGGGCGGCGCTGGATGGCGGCATCCAGATCAAACTCTTCGATTGTGTGGCCGGTGTGCTCGATTTTCGCGCGCGGCAGCAAGGTCAGTCCTGCCAGCAGCACGGCGGTTTCCGTGCGGCCGTGGGTTTCCACCACACCCACCAGCACATTGAGTCCGTCGTGTTGGCGCTGCCTTGCCAGCAGCAGCATCGCATAGGTCTTGCCCACCCCGGGGCACATGCCTAACAGAATATAGAGCCGTCCGCGCTGCTCCATATTTTCCTCGCGCCGCAAACGGGCGAGCAGGGCGTCGGGATCGGGGCGGGGATCGTCGGTCATGGGGGCGTGAGGTCAGAGTTTGGGTACCTTAAGCCCGGCGGCCTTGGCCAGCGCGGTCTGGCAGACATCGAATGTTAGAAATTCCTTGATTCCGAGGGCGAGCGCGTTGGAAACGTGAAGAATGTCAAGCGACCGGGTGCCGAGCGTCCGGGTGAAAATCGCGCCGAGGCGCTCTGCCTCTTCCGCTGCCGCAGGAGATACCTCTGTAACTTGATAAACGCCCTCTGCCGTCCGTTTCCTGACCATTTCAAAAACATCGGCAGCCTCGGACTCCAGGATCTCGCGCCGGAAAACCCGCAGCCGGATCGCATTCCTGAATTCCAGTTGGTGCAGCCAGGTCCAGGCAAGCGGAAACGCCTGCGACTGCATTCTGGCGATCGCACGGGGCGTGTTCGCGTCACGGCTGTGCACTGAAACCAGAAAAGCGGTATCGGCGTAGGCTTTCACCGGTTGCTGCGGTCGTAATCCATCAATTCCGTCCCGGTGGTCGGCAATATCCGGTCACCGAAAATCTCCCGCAGGTCGTTTTCGAAGTCCCGGCGGATCACCTTTTTCTTCTTGGGTTTCCTCGCCGCCGCCGGCGCCAATACCGCCACCACCTTGTTGAAACGGGTGATTTGCACGGATTCCCCCTGCTCCACCCAGCCAAGCACGGTGGTGGTGGAATGTTTCAATTCACGGATATTCGTCGTCCTCATGTGGCACATTGATGTGACACAACTGGGGGCATGTCAAGAAAAAGGAGATTTTATTAGCCCAAGGAAAGCGGCTACGGAGCTTGGGGACCGGGCGGAAAATGGCGCTTGAATCATGCTCGCGAACGGGTAGTTTGAAGCCATGAATTTCATCGAGTCGAAAGCCAACGTCATGATGGGAAAACCGGTGATTGCCGGAACCCGGATCTCTGTGGAATGCATTCTCGAACGTCTTGCTGCGGGTGAGACCATCGAACAGATCGTCGCGGAGCATCCACGATTGACGCGGGAAGCGGTGTTGGCGGCCGTTGAATTCGCTGCAAGAGCCTTGCGGGCGGATGTCGTCTATCCAGTCGCCGGAAATGCCGCATGAAACTGCTGGCCGACGAGAACATCGATCTCTCCCTCGTGGCCCGTTTGCGGGAGCATGGACATCAGGTGCTCGCGGTGGCGGAAATGGAACCGGGCATTCCTGATGACGTGGTGTTGGAGCGGGCCAATGTGGAGACGGCGATGCTGCTCACGGAGGACAAGGATTTCGGTGAATTGGCATTCCGCCAGGCGATCGTCCATCACGGGGTGATTCTCGTCCGGCTAGCAGGATTGCCCACTGCTGCAAAAACTGCAATCCTCATCCAATTGCTAGAGGAGCATCGCCTTGAACTGCTCGGTTCGTTTACTGTTGTTTCGCCGGGATTGGTGCGGATCCGCTCGGTGCCGGGAGTCAGTTCATAGACCGGAGGCCCGGTATAGTTCGCCTCGTCGTCGCTGCTGGTGATGGTGCCGCCGCCGCTCTCGATCTTGCAGCCGGTGTAGCCGAAATATGTGCCGGGAACGGTGATTCGAGAAGCCATCCCTCACCGCGCGGATATCAAATGGCGGGGCTGTAATTGTTAGGTGATCTGCTGTGTATACGGCTTCCAAAGCTCTTCCCTGAGATATTCCGGCATAATCTGATGCTGATCGAGAAGCTCAAGGATGGGAAGTGGACCTACAACTGCCATGAACCCTAACTCTTCAGGCAATGAGCCCTTGAGCATAGCTCGCGTCACAACTCCCAAGCAGTGGTGGGGAGGAGTGAGCGCGGGGCCGCCACTAAATCCTCCACGCGCAAGACATGACACCACATAAACCCTTTGGTCATCAAAGTATGTGTTGAATGAAGCGTTGACCTCGGCGCGCGCGCAAACCAAAACCGGCAATCGACTACCAGGAATTGGAGGGAAACCCATTACGACGACAGTACGGAGCAAGAGTTTGTTGTCGAACAGATCATCCAGCACGTGCAAGAATGGGATCTGCGGTGCATTGATGCCGTCAATTCGTAATGCGGCGAGATCGTAGTTTTCATTCGAGTGAAAGTAAGGCCCACGAATCCGCGTCGCCTCACCGGCAAAATACGTCGTGGAATAGCTTCCTCCTGACTGCTTGATCCCAGCGTTCGTCGTGGCGATCTTCGTTATCTGACAACCCTCAACAACATGACGAGCGGTAATGAACACATTGTCGCCGATGTGGAAGCAGGTTCCGATTCCCTTATCACCTGTCGCACTCTCTACAGCGACGTATGCGACGCCTGGCGCGAACATCTCGAATAACAAGCGCTCTGGAGATGGTTTCTCTTTCATTTCTTGGTGCAAACCCCAAACCCACCGATGACCAGCGGTCGGACAATGTTAGGCGTTGAGGATTGGGTCATACCTGCGTGACGAGTTTATGTCGCTTTATCACCGCTTCAAAGGCGATAAAACGACTGGTAAAATCCGTTCCATATGTTGTGTAAAGTCTCGAGTAATCGGGGTGATTCCTGTCAAAGCCGTTTGGAATGATCTGGCCAATAAACACCCTCGAAATATAACCAAAGGTATCAATTCCGGCTTCCTGCGCTCTGGATAATGCCATGTCATAAGCTTCAGAGTGGATTTCCTTGACTCTCGAATCATCAGTTACTAGGGATGAGTATTCAATGAACATTGCTTCGGATAGTCCACGACACCAGGCTATCTCAAATATGCTACATATGGCATCCCGACGCTCTCTGATGTAGATATCGAGCCTCACCTCCCGCAGCACAGAGCTCTGTTGAGATAAGCGTGCAAACTCGCCAGAGTCTGCTTGTGCATATTGGTCTGAAAAGATTCCGTCCAATTGCTTTCTCACGAAATCCGGCGGTGTAATCTTGATTTTTGATGGTCCAAATAATCCCATGTTATAGTTTCTTTCGTTTTTGAATAGGTTCACGCGTGACTTGTTCGACGGTCGCTGGTAGCTCATTCGCGTCGCTCGAAGATTGTCCCAATTATCTATGCCGCAGCCATCATCGCCAGTCCGACAGCCAGATATGGGACTCTCAGGTGTTCCATGTGACTGTGACCTGGATCGATGCCTCCGCTGCCAAGAATCTGGGGTGGATCAACAACAACTTGGCCTATACCGTAAAGCGCATTGCTCCCGCCAACTATCCACAACACCAAAAGCACGAACACTAACGCCACTTCGACGATCGCGCGGAACTTCGATTCGCCACTTGAACGACAGCGCTTATAAACAAATGGGCCGGCGATTACCCATGTACCCATCGCGGTCCCGACGGCTCCCGTCCAGTTGATCGTCATTATTATACTCAATGTGGTTTTGTCGCCAAACTAAAACTAGGTTTCACCGGCCTTTCTAGCACTTCATCCGGCCCGGGCAAGCGAATTCCCGCCATTTTTCCACAGACCGCGGACAACCGGCCACGCTTCCGCACTTCCTCAGCATCAAATCCGTCACGTTGCCGCCGACGATTTTGGTAAGACTCAGAGATCCCGTGCTCTGTCGGATTTCGGCACTGGTGCGAGAAATCAGGTGAGGCCATCTGGCTCCGGGCAGGATGGCGCGGGCATCCTGCCCGCCGCCTCTCATTCACTTGATCCCATCGAGTGACAGATTGAAGCGGCACAATGGGATCCGCTCGCCGCCGACCATGCGGTGGGGATGGGGTTCCGACATTTTTTCGATGAGCAGGCCGATGGAGTGTTCTCCTTCGGGGCCGAGGTTGCGTTCGGCGACGACGCGCGGCAGTTGCGCCCGCTGTTAGCCAGCGAGCTGCCGTCGCAGTATTCATGCCGACGACGAAAACACTGTTAAAAGGTGAAGAGGGCGTCCATGCTGAAGGTGAACTGATTTTCGTGGCCGCCGGCGAAGACCTGTTGGTCAGCGTGGTCGTAGCGGATTTCCGGCCGCAAGAGCAAGTGCGACAGGATGGGGTTTTCCGCAAATGGCTTGATGGCCACGCCCACGGTGGCCTCGTAGTAGTTGGCGCTGACGGGCGCACCGGTGGAGAAGCCATCTGCGGCGTCTTTGTACCACTCCAGCCGGGTGTTCAGCGTGAAGCGCGGATCAATCTGATAGCTGACATATTGGGCCACACCGCCCCAATGCTTGGCCCCGTCCGGCAAGCCGGGGATATGCGGAGCGGTAACGTAGTCAAAACCCAGCCCGAGGCTCAATTTGTCCGATAGCTTGTGAGTGATAGCTTGTGAGTGATAGCTTGTGAGTGATCACCAGGTCCAAGGCGGTCCACCAGTCGCGGCTGTCGCCAGGTGGAAGGTTCTGTCCGACCGCAATCGGAAACTCCGGTCCTTCCGTCATCACAAAAACAATGGATGTATTGGCGGTGGGCGCATAGGTCACGCGGCCCAGAAAGTCCAGAGAACCGTTGGAGTCGTTGGTCGATTGGTTCCAGCCGCGCGTGAAGCCGGCGTCAAACGTCCACTGGGGGTTCAGCATGTAAGTGACCAAAGCGCCCGTCTGGGTGCCCGGTTCGGCGTAGAGAAACTGGTAACTATAGGAATAGAGCGACCTGGCCGGATCACCGAAGGCCCCGTAGATGTTGGCGCTGAAATGCTCGAAGCCGGCCAGCTCGAGACATTTGCCCATGCGGAGTCGCAGCGGCACGTCGGGGAATGTGACGTCCACATAGGCTTGGAGGAGATCCCATTGATTGCGACCGGTCTGCGAATCCATCATTCCGTTCGAGTGGATGAACGCCGCATCTGCGCCATAGATGCCTTCCACGCGGAATCCCACGTCAAACTCCTTCTTGGTCGGATCAACCGTTCGCTCGACATTCAAACTGAGCTTGTCAAGGATGGCGGCGTTTTTAAAGTTGTTATATCCGATGTAGGTAGGGCCATCCCGGATGCCCGGCGCGGAGAAGTCATGGAAGTATCCCCCTTCGGCATAGCCATAGATGTTGATTCCGGCCTTGGTCAACGGATCGGCCAATCCCGCCTCTCCCAAAGCCGTCATCAACAGTCCCGGCGGCGGCGCGGGAACAGGGGTGGGCTCCAGGGTTTTCTTGCTGTCTCCTGACGCTACGGGTGCGTTTGGGTCGGCCCGCAATGAGGTGCTGGTGAACGCGGCAACGAGTGGAAAACTGGCTGCGGCAATAACAAATTTACTAACATTCATGGTGCTTTTTTGTTGGTTTGCGAGGAATTTGTGACTGTGCTTCGGAAAGCCAATCTGCGGATTGGCGATCGGGAACGAGGGGGTAGCCGCTCATTTGATGGCATCGAGCGAAAGGTTGAGGCGCAGGAGATTGACCCGCTCGCCGCCGACCACGCGGTAGGGATGGGGTTCGGACAGCTTCTCGATGAGCCGACCGATGGCGCGGGTGCGTTCGGGGTCGAGCTTGCGCTCGGCGGCGATGCGCGGGACCTGCGGCCAGGCGTCGGTGACGTCGATCCATAACTCGCCGTCCTCGAGGGTGGTGTTGGGTGGGGCGATGAAATACTGCGGGCCGGTGAGCTTGGCGGCGAGCAGCGCCACGGCGGCGGCCTTTTCCGTGAGTTCGCTGACCGGGCGGATCGCGCCATCCCACAGGTATTGATAGCAGACGATGGCCGCCACGGCGAACGCCACCACGATGCCGATGAGCCACTGCCAGAATTTGGTTTTCATGGTTTTGGCGGGGCAATCGCGTCGAGCGCGAGGTTCAGTTTCAGGACATTCACACCATCCGCTCCTAACAGGCCGAAGTCCGCCCGGTCGGCGTTGGCTGCGATGAGGTCCCGGATTTTTTCCGGCGGCAGGGCGCGACATTTTGCGACGCGGGCAACTTGCAGCGCGGCATTGGCCGGGGTGATGTGCGGGTCGAGGCCGCTGCCCGAGGCGGTGACGGCGTTGGCGGGCACCGGTTGCGTTTCAGTTAGACCGTTGGTCGCTCGGTAGTCGGCGATCCGTTGTTTGATGAGGTCGGCCAATTTTTGCGAGGTGGGTCCGAAGTTGCTGCCGCCGGAGGCGGTGGGGTCGTAACCGTTAGGGCCGGCGGCGGATGGCCGGGGATGGAAATATTTTTCGCCGCTGAAATTCTGGCCGAGCAACGACGAGCCGATGATGATGCCATCCTTGTTCACCAGCAGGCTGCCGTTTGCCTTGTTAGGAAACGCCAGTTTGGCAATGCCGGTGACAACGAGCGGATAGATCCCGCAGAGAACCACGGCAAGGACGATGGTTGATACGATGGCGGGGCGGATTTCGGAGAGGATGTTTTTCATATCAGGCGAGGTTGAGGGTGGTGATGACGAGGTCGATGGCCTTGATGCCGATGAAGGGCACGATCAGGCCGCCAACGCCATAAATGAGCAGGTTGCGGCGCAGCACGACGATGGCGCCCAGCGGTTTGTAGGCCACGCCTTTCAGGGCTAGCGGGATCAGCGCGACGATGATCAGCGCATTGAAAATCACCGCGCTTAGGATCGCGCTCTGCGGTGAACCGAGTTTCATCACGTTGAGCGCCGCCATGGCGGGAAATGTCACCATCAGCATCGCCGGAATGATCGCGAAATATTTGGCGACGTCGTTGGCGATCGAGAATGTTGTTAGCGAGCCGCGGGTCATCAGCAATTGTTTGCCGATCTCGACGATTTCGATGAGCTTGGTCGGGTTGCTATCGAGGTCCACCATGTTGCCGGCCTCGCGGGCGGCCTGGGTGCCGGTGTTCATGGCCACACCGACATCGGCCTGCGCCAGGGCGGGCGCGTCGTTGGTGCCGTCGCCGGTCATGGCCACCAGGTGGCCGGCGGCTTGTTCGCTGCGGATGCGCTTGAGCTTGTCCTCAGGCGTGGCCTGGGCCATGAAGTCGTCCACCCCGGCTTCGGCGGCGATGGCGGCGGCGGTCATCGGGTTGTCGCCGGTGATCATCAGGGTGCGGATTCCCATTTTGCGGAGTTGTGCGAAGCGTTCCTTGATGCCACCCTTGACGATGTCCTTCAACTCGACAACTCCTAACACATTTCGCCCGTCGGCCACCACCAGTGGCGTGCGTCCGGCGCGCGAGGCGGCTTCCACGGCTTTCTCCACCTCGGCCGGATAGATACCGCCTTGTTGTTCGACCCATTGTTGCACGGAAGATGTCCACGCCGCTCATGCGGGTCTGGGCGGTGAAGGCCACGAACGCGGCGTGCGGGTGCTGGAGTTCGCGGGCGCGGATGTTGAATTTCTCCTTGGCGAGCACCACGATGCTGCGGCCTTCCGGCGTTTCATCGGCGAGCGACGCGAGTTGCGCGGCGTCGGCCAGTTCGAGTTCGGTCACGCCGGGCGCGGGCATGAAATCCGAGGCCATGCGGTTGCCGATGGTGATGGTGCCGGTTTTGTCCAGCATCAGCACGTCGATATCGCCCGCGGCCTCCACCGCGCGGCCGCTGGTGGCCATGACGTTGCGGCGGATCAGGCGGTCGATGCCACTGATGCCGATGGCGCTGAGCAGGCCGCCGATGGTGGTGGGAATAAGACAGACGAGCAGCGCGACGAGCACCGGCGTGGTGAACTCCATGCCGGCATAGGTGCCGAAGGGTTTGAGAGTGATGCAAACCAGCAGGAAGATCAATGTCAGCGCGGCCAGCAGAATGGTGAGCGCGATTTCGTTAGGCGTTTTCTGGCGGGTGGCACCCTCCACCATGGCGATCATGCGGTCGAGGATTCCGAAGTGATTCTCACCACGATGCGGTCGCTGATGACGCTGGTGCCGCCGGTGACGGCGCTGCGGTCGCCGCCGCTTTCGCGGATGACGGGCGCGGATTCGCCGGTGATGGCGGCCTCATCGACGCTGGCGATGCCTTCGACCACGTCGCCATCGGCGGGGATCACGTCGCCGGTTTCGCAGACCACGAGATCGCCCTTATCCAGCATCGGTGCCGCGACCCGTTCCTCCTTGGTGCCACGCAAGCGACGGGCCATGGTATCCTTGCGGGCGTTGCGCAGGCTTTCGGCCTGGGCTTTGCCGCGGCCCTCGGCCACCGCTTCCGCGAAGTTGGCGAACAACACGGTGAACCACAACCAAATGGCGAGCTGGAGGACGAATCCGCGGTCCACACTAGAGGTGAAAATCGCCACTGTTGTTAGGACGGCGCCGATCTGGGTGACGAACATCACCGGGTTCTTGACCATCAGCCGGGGATCGAGCTTGCGGAACGCATCGCCGATGGCCGGCGCGATGATCGCTTTGTCAAACAGGGATGGATTGGTATGAGACATGGTTGGAAAAAGGGTGAGTATGTTAGAAGAGGTGGCCCCCGAGCGTCAGGAAATGTTCGACGATGGGACCGAGGGCGAGTGCGGGTAGGAAATTCAGCGCGCCGATGAGCAGCACGGTGCCTAACAGCAGGATGGTGAAGGTGGCCCCGGATACCGGGAAGGTGCCCGCGCTGGGGGGGGCGATGCTCTTTTTCACCAGGGATCCGGCCAGCGCCATGATCGGGATGATCATCAGGAAACGTCCGATGAGCATGGCGCAGCCAAGCGTGACGTTGTAATGAGGATCGCCGTCCGCCGGGGAGGCTGTTAGGCCGGCAAAGGCGCTGCCATTGTTGCCGGTGGCGGAGCTGTAGGCATAGAGGATTTCGCTGAATCCGTGCGGGCCTGCATTGTTGAGGCCGGCTTGTCCCCACGGGCTCACTGCGGCCCAGGCGGTGAAGCCGAGGATGCTGGCGGTGAGCACCAGCAGGGCGAGCATCGCCATTTTCACATCGTAGGCCTGGATTTTCTTGCCGAGATATTCCGGGGTGCGGCCGACCATCAGGCCGGCGATAAACACCGCCAGCACCACAAACACCAACATCCCGTAAAGCCCGGCGCCGACCCCGCCGATGACGACTTCGCCCAGCTCCATCATGAACATCGGCACCAGCCCGCCGATGGCGGTGAAGGAATCGTGCATGGCATTGACCGCGCCGCAGGAGGCGGCGGTGGTGACGGTGGCGAAGAGGGACGAATTGAAGATGCCGAATCTGACTTCCTTGCCTTCCATGTTGCCATCCCCAGTGACGACACCCATCGCCTGGTGGATCGGATTGCCGTGCGATTCCGCCCACCAGCAGGCAACCACTCCGGTGACAAACAACACCATCATCGCCGTCCACACCGACCAGCCGTGCGCCTGGTTTTTGGTCATCCTGCCGAGGTAATAGGTCAACCCGCTGCCGATGGCGAAGATCGCGAGCATCTGGAAGAAATTTGATAGAGGATTCGGGTTTTCAAACGGGTGGGCGGCATTCGCGTTGGTGAAGCCGCCGCCATTGGTGCCTAGCATTTTGATGGCGATCTGTGAGGCCATTGGGCCCTGCACGATGGTTTGGTCGGTGATGGTTTGTGCTTCGGTGCTCGGTTTGCCGGCGGCATCGGGGGTTCCTACGGGGATCGTGATCGGCTCGACGAGCTTGGCCGTGTCGTAGGACTTGAAGTTCTGGATCATGCCCTGGGAAACCAGGAACACCGCGAAGGCCAGGCAAATCGGCAATAACAGATAGTAGGTGCAGCGGACCAGATCGACCCAGAAATTCCCCAGCGTGGCGGCCGAATGCCTGGAGATGCCGCGGACCAGCGCGGCGGCGATCGAGATGCCCACAGCGGCCGAGGTGAAGTTATGGATGGTCAGGGCCACCATCTGCGAGAAATAGGACATGGTGCTCTCGCCGCCATAACTTTGCCAGTTGGTATTGGTGGTGAAACTGGCCGCGGTGTTGAAGGCGAGCGCCGGGCTCAGCGCGGGCAAGCCCTGCGGGTTGAGCGGCAGCAGGTGTTGCAGGCGCAGGATCGCATAGGTGAACAGCATGCCCACCGCGCTGAACAGCAGCATCGCGAAGGTATATCCTTTCCAGCCGTGTTCTTTGGACGGCTCCACGCCCATCAGGCGATACGATAATTTCTCGACCGGCCGGACCACCGGGTCGAGCCAGGTTTTTCCCTCCGCATCGAGCACCTTGGTCAGGTAGATGCCGAGCGGTTTGGTGATCAGGGCGAGGACGCCGATGAACAGCGCGAGTTGCAGCCAGTCGTTCGAGTGCATGGGTTTGATGAATCAGAATTTTTCAGGATGGAGCATGGCCACCAGGAGGTAGCCGATGAGCAGGAGGGCGATGATGCCGATGATGATGGATTCCATGGGGATTGTGATGTTAGAGCGAGCCGCAGAAGCGGGCGTAAAGCGCGCCGAGGGCAAAGAAGGCGATGGTTACGGCAATGAACAGGAGGTCGGTCATGGGAGTGGCGGCTGATGCGTCCATGATGCCACACCCCGGCCGCGCACCTAGTAAAAGGGCGGCATGAAAGCGTTAAAAAAACGTAAAAACGCAGTCGGCGCGAAGAAATAGCCGCGCCGAGCACAAGGCCGCACCGACATAGCCCGAGTTTCTCATCAAGAGGCTGTAGGCCTTGCTGTTGCAGGGATTGGTTTCAAAAGGCACTACAAAGTCGTTGTCGTTTTTGGTTTCATTTCGGTTTCATTTCATGACGAATTTTCTAGCGGGGCAGGCACGCTTCCAATCGATCCCGAGGCGTTGGTAGACCAGCGCCTGCTCGGCATCCGGCCGAAGGTCCAGACGCAGGCCATCGGAATGAGCGGGATGGCGACGAGCGAAATGAAGTTGCAGACGATGCCGGGGTTTTCGAACGGGTGGGTGCTGTTCGGGCCGAAGAATCCGCCGCCGTTGGTGCCAAGCTGTTTGATTGCCACAAACGCGGCGACCGGGCCGCAGGCGATGGTTTGGGTGGCACCTTCCAACGTGGTGGCGATAAGCTAGCCGTCAAAGGTCATCGGCACGCCGGCGCAGGTGTAGATCACCGCCCAGATCGTGGCAAGGGGCAGGAGGAACAGCACCAGGATGCGGGCGACATCCCGCTGGAAGTTTCCGCAATCGCGGCTACCTGATAGACCGCGTGCAAGTGCGGCGAATACCGCGATGCCGCTGGCGGCGGAGGTGAATTGCAACCACATCAGAGTGAGCTGGGAAAGATAGCTGTAGGTTGCCTCACCGGAGTAATGCTGAAGGTTGGTGTTGGTGACGAAGGACACGACGGTGTTGAAAACCAATGAGGTTTTCACCGGTCCCATGCCGTCGGGGTTGAGCGGGAGATGATGCTGGAATGTTAGAATCAGCCAGGTGAACGCGAACATCACGCCGTTGAAGGCAAGTAGGGCAAGAAAGTATTTTTTCCAGTTGCTTGGCTTGGCGCTGCCTTTGCCGAGCAATAGTTGGAACAGGCCGTCAATGCGCGGATGATCTGATGACGGTTGCAGTGTCCAGAAAAGCCAGCGGCCGAGCGGCCAGGAAATGGCGGCAACCAACGCGATGAAAGCGAATGAGAGTGAGAGCGTGTTCATAAAGATATGTATGTTAGATCAGATGCAGTGCGGCGAGCGTGAGGTCGATCCACTTGATTCCCGGGAATGGCAGAATGATACCGCCTAAGCCATAGATGAGGAGGTTCCGACGGAGCATGGCTGCGGCGTTCATCGGGCGATAGGCCACGCCCTTGAGTGCCAACGGGATGAGCGCTACGATGATGAGCGCGTTGAAGATAACCGCGCTGAGAATCGCCGACTGCGGCGAATGCAGGTGCATGATGTCGAGCTTGGCGAGTGGGCCTTTGCCCGTGGCCACTCCGATCCCTGCGAAGATCGCGGGCAGAATGGATTTCGCGACATCATTCGCAAGTGAGAATGTGGTTAGAGAACCGCGGGTCATGAGGAGCTGTTTGCCGATTTCAATGATATCGATGAGCTTGGTGGGATCAGAATCGAGATCGACCATGTTGCCTGCCTCGCGGGCGGCCTGGGTGCCGGTGTTCATCGCAACGCCGACGTCAGCCTGAGCCAGCGCGGGAGCGTCGTTGGTGCCGTCACCGGTCATGGCGACGAGGTGGCCGGCTGCTTGTTCCGCCTTGATGCGGCGCATCTTGTCCTCGGGTGTGGCCTCGGCCATGAAGTCGTCCACGCCGGCCTCGGCGGCGATGGCGGCGGCGGTGCGTGGATTGTCGCCGGTGATCATCACGGTGCGGATGCCCATTTCGCGGAGTTTCAAAAAGCGCTCGCGGATGCCGCCTTTGACGATGTCCTTGAGAAAGATGCTGCCCATCACGCGGGTTCCGTCCACGACCACCAGTGGCGTCCCACCTTGGCTGGAAATATGGTCCACATCGCGGCTGACTTCGGGTGGCATTTTTCCCCCAAGAGATTCGACATATCGTTTCACGGCCTCCGCCGCACCCTTGCGGATGGCGCGATTTGCGCCTTGAGAAATGAGGTCCACGCCACTCATTCGGGTCTCGGCAGTGAATGGCACGAAGGTGGCATGCGGTTCTGTTAGATATCTTCCACGGATGTCGAAGAGTTGCTTTGCAAGCACAACTACCGACCGGCCTTCCGGCGTTTCATCTGCGAGAGACGCAAGTTGTGCCGCTTCGGCGAGATCCCGGTTAGTCACTCCGGGAGCGGCTATGAATTCGCTGGCCTGCCGGTTTCCAAGCGTGATCGTGCCGGTTTTGTCGAGCAGGAGAACATCCACGTCGCCCGCCGCCTCGACGGCCCGGCCGGATGTGGCGAGCACGTTCTGGCGGGTGAGGCGGTCGATGCCCGAAATACCGATGGCGCTGACCAAGCCACCGATGGTAGTGGGTATCAAACACACCAACAGAGCGACGAGGCTGCTGAAACCGGGTGTCTGCCCGCCGAGCCCTTGGGAGATGAGAAACTTCGTGAATGCGGGCAGAGTGAAGGTGACGAGGATGAAGATGTCACCAGCATGCCGCGCCCCAGCGGCAGTGCGTGCTAAATGTCGTGCGAATGGCGTTAAGATTGCGCTAAGCCCTGAGGCTGATTCCAGTGCATGAAAAGTCGGTAGGTAATGTTTTGAACGACATTCTTGGCGGATTTTGGCACATACTTAAATTGAAAGACCGTCTGAGGATGGCGACGTGACGATCTCGCGGGCGGTCGGCTCGCTGACCTTTCCCTCGCGATTTATGTTAGTCGCAGCGATGAACCCGTGCCTGTGTGGGTTTTACGGCGACGCGAAACGCCAGTGCCGCTGCTCGCCACGGCAGATCGAAACCTATCGGCAACGCATCTCCGGTCCATTGTTAGACCGGAAGGTTCGGGCATTCACATTCTGGAATATGGGGAAAACAAGCCCCAAATTTACTTGAATTGCGGCAGCGACAAGGCCGAACAACGACGAGGATCCCCGCCTGACCCACTGGGAGGGGCTTCGTTTTCAACCCGCGGCTCCGACGAACGGTGGGCTTCGAGCCCATTGATCCCGCCTGCCGGCGGTATACTCCGGTGACTTCCTGACGCGCTCGACCCTGACGGGGGACTGGGGAGGAGTGCGCAATGAGTTGGCAAAAAAAGGCATCACCCTCGACCTCAGTCTGACACAAACCGAAATGGGGGTGGTTCATGGGGGCCGGGACTCAAGGTGGAATGATGGTGGCCGCGCCGACTTTCTGTTCAGTTTGGACACCGGCAAGGCGGGACTGTGGTCCGGCGGCTTATTGACGGTTGAAGGTGAATACAACTATGGCCATGGGGCCAATCTGAAGACCGGCTCCCTGATGCCGGTCAACTCCAACGAACTCTTTCCCGTGCCGGGCCACTCCGGGAATTTTGCCTTGCCAGCCATCACTTACACCCAATTCTTTTCAAGATACTTCGGGGTGGTCCTTGGCAAGATCGATGTCATGGCGTCGGATCAAAACGAGTTTGCCCACGGTGCGTACGGCAAAGGCGACACTAATTTCATGAACCTTGGCCTGAATGTAAACCCGGTGACCCTTTTCACCACGCCTTATACGCCGCTGGCCGCAGTTGCGATTATACTGCCGACCGGAGATCCCAAGGAAGCCGCGTTGGAATTTGGAGCACTCTCCTCTAATGGCCAGGCCAACACGTCGGGTTTCGACGAACTGACGGCTGCTTTCGGCGAGCAGGTTCCAGCGTGGATTATAGCTTAGGAATGCGGACCAAGCGTCGTTGATCTTGAACGTAACTGGGAATTTCAATTCGAGAGCGCTGACGTCGTTGGCCTCCTCATCCAGCGGAGTGAAGTTGTATTCCACGTTGATGCCGAGCGTGCTGACGGCATTGAAGTCCCAGCGCAGGGCGGCGATCGGGCGCAGGACGAAAGCGTTGTCGCTGAGCAGAGAATCGGTGGCGGTTTCCAGCACGGCGTTGACGGCCAAGCCATAGCGCAGTGTGGGAGTGAGCCGGCCGACGACCCCGGTGCGGATTTCGAGATCGCCGAGGCCGGATGCGTCGTCAGTGGTGGTTGGGAGAGCAGGCGGAGAGTGCGGCAAGGCTGAATACGATGGCGATGGTGCGGATGTGGGTCACGGATTTCATGGTGTTGGGATGAGACGGATTCGGGTTGTATGATGTTAGTTTGATTGGAGATGCAGATGGAGAATGCGGCGGAGTTCGTCGAGTGTTTCGGGAAGCTCGCACGCGCCGTGCGGGCCGGGGACGATTTTCTCGGACGCGGCGGAGTCGAGATGGGAACTCCAGTATTCCACCACCCCGTCGGAGCTGTTGGGAGTATCGCCCTTACCGCGGTCGCCGATGATCGAGTGATGCGGCACTTTGATGGGCCGTGAGTCGAGGATTTTGTAGAGCGGGTTGCTAGGGGCCAGACCGTCGATGCTGGTCGGCATGCGACCGGAATCGCCAGTGACGATTGAAATGGAGCTACCAAGAGTGGTGGTGGCGGTGGAGACGATATCGCCCGGCAGCGAGATCAGGCGGATGGCGAGTTCGCCGAGCGTGCCGACGGCCATCTTGCTGCCGCGTTGGGGCGTGCAGATGAAAACGGCGCGGGCGATGTGGGGGTTGGCCTGAAAGGTGGCGCAGCGGTCGATGAGGTCGCCGGGTTTGACGTTTTTGAAGAACTGCGCGGCCTTGTCCTTGCCGATCACGTTCCAGGCGTCGCGATCAATATGGGTGACCTGCATGCGGGTGAGCAGCCCGCCCATGCTGTGGCCGACGAGCACCATGTCCTTAGAGTCCGGATGGAGCTGGCGGAACTTTTGCAATTCCTCGCGCAGGCGCAGCGCCGAGTAGGCGGGAGGATTGCCGGTGGGATAGCTGAAAACCAGGCACTGGAAGCGGCGGCGCAGCACGGGATCGGTTTCGAGTTCGTTGATCACGTTGCGCCACATGCGCGGCGTGGAGATGAGGCCGTGAACGAAGATGAGCGGGATGCGGTTCGGTTCGTATGGCTGTAACTCATAGAGGCCGGTGGTATTCATGCGCTTGTCTGCGTGGAGCGCGCCCATCAGTCCGTTCCATAACTCGGAATCGTGCGGGTAGAGAGCGAGGGGCGCGGAGAAATCCGCATCAAGTGTGCGCTCCTTGCCCGCGATGCGGCCCTTGGTTTTCACCGTCGGGTCGAGCAGCGAGAGCGTCACGTCGCGGCCCTTGAAATCAAGCGTGGCGGTAACCGGCGCGGTGACGCCGATCCGTGGTGAAAAGGGTTCCAACGGGCTGCTTATGTATACCCCCACCAGAGCCCCGCCGAGGCCGTCCTGGCGATGACGGATTTTCACGGATTCCATGTCCACCTTCGACGCCTGGACGAAGGAGGTGAACCGGTCCGGCTGATAGATGCCGTCGCGGGTTCCCGCGGCGAAACGCAGTTGATAGACGCGGCCGCCCGATGCGATGGCGAGCGGGCGGTTCCACATCCAGTTGTTGTCGGCGGAGCGTAGCAGCACGGTGAGATCGGCGGCGGCCTGGTTGTAGATGGTTCGTGCGGCCCCACCGGAGTTGGGGGAGTCTAGCAGCTCTGCCGCTGCGCGGGCGGCGTCAAGATAGAGTGCGGCGCGTTGTTCCGCGGTCAGTGATACGGACGCCGCCTGCTTGAGTGAGACGACCGCGGAACGATGGAGGCCCTCTTGGGGCGGCAGCGCGGTGGGGGCGCACCCGCTGATAGCCAGCGCGGCAAACAAGGTGATGCGGATGGGTTTGAGGATCATGGCAGGGATTGTTGCGATTGCGAGTAGGGACAATTGGGAAAATTCATGGCGGAAGCTCTGCGGAACCTTGGCGGATTGTTCCTTTGAGCGCAAATGATACATAGCTCTAACTTGGAACCTTCCTAAAAGGTGA
>JAPLUJ010000290.1 GCA_026397695.1 Verrucomicrobiota bacterium
GATGATGTGCTGCATAAAGGTAGCGCGGCCTCGACGCAGGCCGCATGTCTAACAGGGAGAACGCTTGATGCCAGGATACGCCGGGCTGTCCGTTCTTGGCCGGTGCGTTCCCATTCCTTTGGCATGCGCTCCCGGCGGTAGCGCGCCACCTTTAATGTGGAAGCCGCTGTGTTTCCAAGAGAGCAGGTCGGCGAGGCGGCTGGGGCTGACATGTTTGCCGTCGCGGAGGGCTTGCAGGAAACGGTTGCGGAAGAGTTCGATCATGGGGGTGCGGCTGTCGGCTGGCATGCAGTGAAAGCGGCCCTCGGAGTCGAACAAGGGTGCGTATGTTAGAGGCCCATCAGTGGCCTGGTCAGCGCTGCGCACCGGTTGCGGGGGTGTCGGGCGGACTCGTGTCATAGACTTTACGGCCCTCGCGGATGGCGGCGCGGTTGCGGCGTTCGGTCTCGGCACGCAATGCATATTTCCGCTCGCGCTGCTGGTCCACCTCGCAGGCGACAAATCCCTCGCTGTCGGGATTGGGGTTTTTCTCGAGCGCTTGCCGGCCCTCGCGGATGATGGCCAGCGCCTCGCTATATCGCGGATCGTCCTTGGGCAATTTCGCCAGTCCGGGGCTGACTTCCGGGCGATCAAAGCTGATGTCGATGATTCCCGTACTCACGCCGAGTTTCTTGAGCTTGTTGATTTGGCCATCGCTGAGCGGGCTGCGGCCGTATGGGTGGTGCGGCCAGGCGCTGGCGTAGTCCGGATAATACGGCGCGTTGAGATCCACCCAGGTCACGATTTTTTCAAATTCCTGCGGCGTGATTTTCACGTCGGCATGTTTGTTGATACCCTCGCGGAAACGTGTGAGCTTGCTGGCGTGTGATCCCCAACTGTATGCCTGTTGGATTTCGGGTGGGCCGGCACCTACCACCTTGAGCGCGCCCTTGGTCCACAGATTCACATAGGAAGCACACCGCACGCAATGCTTGTCGAACACCGGCTGGACATCCATCCGATAGTTGAACAAGCGCGGCGGGCCGTGCCATCCCTCAAGGCGACTCGGGGCCCGCTTCAAGGCCAGCGCGTTGGTGCCGGTCAACGACGGGGGTGCCGCGCGGCGCTCGTCGTGACATCCGACACAACCGACCCATTCGCCGGACTGCACCATCGTGCCGCTGCGCATCGACTGGATCATCATGCCATCCTTGTCTAACAATTGGAAATAGACAAAGCGATCCGAAGGCATGGCAAAGGAGGCGGATCCGTCGGCCTCCACGGGGACCGTGCCGAGGATACGCTTGTTGTTGAAATCATGCCAGCTCATGCCCGGCCGTTCGACGCCCTGGCCGTTCCATCCCGGATGGGTCCAGTTGCGTTTTTCCGGTGACTCGATCACCCGCAGGAACTTCACACTGCCGGGCTTGACGCCTTGCATGTGGGTGCCCTCATAAACATTGCGCACATACACATAACCATCCGCGTTCTTATAATCACGGCGCGTTGGAATGACCGGCGGGCGCGGGCGCGGGCCCAGCGGCATCGGATCATAGCAGCCTGCGCCTTCGGTGTGCAGCAGGATTTCATTGCCGAACACGTCAAGCAGATAGATCCCCATCACCTCGTCCTGGCCGGTCATGCGTGAACACAAAAAATACTTGTCAGATAGCGGATAGGGATCCTCGTATTTCGGCTTGATTGAGGTGAAACTGTCAAATCCTCCGTTAGGAGTGCCGGGATCCCTGACGAGGTCGATGGCGGCGGCCGGCCAGGTGCGCAGGATCGGGGAGCGTCCGTCCACGCCGCGGCCCCGGTCAAGGATCGCCAGCGCGCCCCACGGACGGTCGTGACAGGAACTGAGGATGCAGAGGAATTGATCGGTTCCCGGGATGGCCTGAGGATTGAGGACCACCCCCCCCGCGGGCGTGTTATTGCCATAGTAGCCCGCGTGGTTGGTGCCGTCGGGATTGACGGTCCACAGTCCCTGCGCATTGCCGAAATTGCGGTCGATATACTCCCAGCGGTAATAGATCAATCGTCCGTCCGGCATCAGCGAACCATGCCCTTCAAACAGGGTGCTCTTGCCGATCTGGTGGATGTTGGCGCCGTCCGCCGCCATGCGGAACAGGTTTGCCATGATGTGAATGTTGCACATGCAATACTTCGGTTCGCGCGAGGAGGTGAAGGCAATGTCATCATCCGGCAGATAGATCGGATCGATGTCGAAGATCCCCTCGGCGCACGTGAGGGTTTTCAAGCCGCTGCCGTCGGCATTGATTTCGTACAGGTGATAGTTGTCGCGGATGTTCCTGCGCATGGCAAACACGATGCGTTTGCCATCGAAGTGAACATCGGGATCACGCAGCAGGCCCTCCGGCCCGGGATCGGCCACGACGCGTATCTCGTTGTTGCGGGCCAGGTTGATGGTTTTGAGCGGGCCGCCGGGCTGATAGCTGCCGGTGTTGCATTCGCCCGTCTGGAACATGGTCTCGGTGTTGTGGTGATCCGGACGATACTGGCCGCGCACCACATAAAGCAGAGGCTGCGCGCTTACCAGCGGGTTGGCGATCAACGCCTCGCGCCGGAGTTTCTCGAAGTCCTCCTGCGGCAGTGGCGTGCGTTGCGCCATCTCGTCGAGCCGCACCAGGTAGGACGGTCCGCCCGGGTAGCGCTTGCCGAAGCTGTCCGTTAGATCAACAATGGCATTCCTCAACGCCACAGTCTCCGGAGTGACGGAGGCGGTACCGGCCAAGGGTGTGAACACCCGCAGTGCACAGGCTGTCACAACCCAGCAGCGGAACTCGCGCCTGCATGTCAAGTCAGGCAATCTGCAACGCTTCAATATTTCCATGAAAATCAGGAGGCCTTGCCATAAACTTCCACTTCGATGTAGTGGTTCATCTCGTTGGAGGTGTTGCCCGCGCTGTAGAGGCGGACGTAGCGGCCTTTGGTGCCCTTGGCGTCGATGATTTTGCCGTAGCGTGTTTCGACATATGGATTGTCGTTGCCTTTGCCCAATTTGGAGACATTTGCGTAGTCATTGTTATACACCGTGGTGACGCCGGTCTTGAATTCCGGATCATCGGAAATTTGGGCTATCACAGCATTGTAGGCACGTTTTTGCGAGTGATAGTGCCAGAGCCAGATGGCCGAGATGGTGGCGCTTTTTTCGAGATCGATCTGGACCCACTGCAAGCCTTCCAGCAGTTCGACGAAGTAGCCTTCGCCGGCGTCCTTGTCGCCATCGGTGATGAGGTCGAGCGTGCCGATGATCGGGTTGGTGTCGCTGCCAGTGGCCTTTTTACCTTTGGACAGCAACTCGGTGCCTGCGGGTACGAGGAACTCGGGGGCCTTGGTGGGGGCTGGCACGAGGTTGGGGATTTTAATCGGCTTGGGAGTCCCTTCGATGAGCTCCGGCGGCAGTGTGGTGACCAGCGGCACACCGCCAACGGCACCACCGGAAGCGGCGGGAGCGGCAGGTGCGGCGGCGGGATCGGCGGGAGTGCCGGCTTTTTTCTCGCAGGCGGTGAAGAGGAGGGTGGAGAACGCGCAAAGCGTGGGAACGATTAGTTGTGTTTTCATACGGAGAGTTGTTCGGTGGTGAAGACGATGGGTTGATGGGTGAGGGCGGAGGGATTCACATAATAAATCGGCGCTTCGCTTAAGAAAGCGTGGCGGGCGTCGCAGTTGAGTTTGATAGCGCCATTGCTGCGCACTGCGGCAAAGACGTTTTCCAGATGCGGTTGATGGGCCGGCTTGTTGAAGCCGCCGGGCAGGTCAAATCCTTCGGGCGGGGCTGACTCATAGGATTTGACCGAGTCGGCCGAGGGCGGGGGTTTCGGTGGCGCGGGCTTGCGCTTGAGGTAGCCGCGCTCGACGAGATTATCCCACTGCGGGGCGCCGTCCTCGCGATAGATCGCCGACGAACTGGCGATCTCCGAGATCTTGATGGTCGCCTCGGTGCCCATGAAACTTTCCCAGAAACCGCCGCCGGCACTGGTGGTGGTGAGCACCTGATAGAAGGCGCGCACCCCGCCCTGCGGCGTGTCATAGTCGAAGATGCACATCACGTTGTCGAAGTGCTCGCGCTTCTTGAAGTAGTCGTTGCCGCCGGAGGCGAAGAGGGACTTCGGCAGGGCACCGAGGAACCAATTGAAGATATCAATCTGGTGGGCGCCGAGATCGGAGATGGGGCCGCCCGACAGGTCGAGGTAGAGGCGCCAGTTCATGAACTGATGCATGTCCTTGAATCCGTAACGTTTGAGCACATCGTCGGGGACGATGATGCTTTTGGCGATTTTCGCGCCGCCGATATCCTGCGAGGAACCGAGCGAGCGGTTCCATTGACCATTGATATTGACGATTTGGCCGCAGATTTTCTGGCCGTTGATCAGCTCTTCGCGCACGAAACGATAGCGCGGGTTGCTGCGGCGCTGGTGGCCGATCTGGCAGAGCTTGCCGGTTTTTTCCATGGCCTTGACCATCAGACGCGCGCCGTCGATGGTGTTGGACATCATCTTCTCGCAATACACGTTGAGGCCGGCTTCGAGGCATTTCACGGTATGCGGGGAATGCCAGAAATCGGGCGTGGCGACGACCACCGCGTCGAGGCCTTTCTCGGTGGCGAGCATGTCGTCGATATCCGCGTAGCCGGTGGGCGCGGATTTCTGGATGGAACCGACCTGGCCGATGCCTTTCTTGAGGTTATAGGCCGAGATATCGCAGACCGCCTGGAAGTGGAGGCCGGGGATATTGCGCAAACAGTTGAACAGAACCTCGCCCTGTTTGCCGAAGCCGACGAGCGCGACGTGGATCGTGTCTGATGAACCGGGATCAGCGGCGCGCAGGATGTTAGGCGCGCCGAGCACCAGGCCCGCGCCGGCACCGGCGACGGTCTTCGACAGGAAATCCCTGCGGCTGATGGATAAGGGTGGCTGGTTCATGGGATTACCATTTCTTGAAGATGGCGCAGCGGTTATAGCTGGAGAGCATGAGGGCCATGACGATGAGGATCATGTGGACGCCGAGCCACGAGATGCCGTCATCCTGTTTGATAAGGATCAGGCCCCAGGTGAGGCTGATGTAGAGCAGGCCCAGCAGGAAGAGCGAGGTGCGACTGGCGATGCCCAGCAGGATCGTGACGCCTAACACCAAGAGCGCCGGGCCGAGAATGATGTCGTAGATCTTGAGCGGATCGATGGTGTAATCCATGACCGTGTAACTCTTCATGAGGGGTTCCGCTTTGAACTTGTCCACCAGCCCCTGCGGCACGCCGTGGTAGTGGCTGAGCGCGTATTCCTTGGTGGTTTCCGAGGATAACAGGCCATGGGAGTTGGCCACGCCTTCGATTTTCACCGGTTGGTCGGAAGACATTGTGCCGGCGTATTTCTCCAGGCCGGTTTGGATGGCGCGCACGGCCAGCCAGACGCGCAGGAGCAGCGCCCCGTAGATGAGGCCGAGGGTACGACTCGTGCAACAGCACGGACAACTGGTTTCAGTTTCAGATTCAATTTCGGATTCAGTGGACATGGTAGGTCGTTGTTAGTGGGTGGGTGGGGCGGGAAGCTATCTGCCGGACGCGGGGGAATCAAACCTTAAATGCTTGAGCCCGTCGCAGGTGCCTGACCGGCCCGGCGTGATCAAGGGCCATTGCGGCGTTTGGAGCCCATTTGACTGCTTGTTTGGTATTCATGTTTGGTATTCATGGCTATGATACGGTGGCGGACGCGGTGGTTCTTTCAAAAAAACAATCACCAAACTTTGAGTGACGTTTGTCAGGCCGCATGCAACACACCCGCCGTGGATCTGTTCACGCCAAGACGCTGAATTGGGGTGACAAAGCGCATTTTTCCGGCAAAGCCTGTCATCGGCACCGCTTTGCGGGTTGCACGGACTGGCTGGCGTGTCAGAATCCGCCACACCAATCGAACCGAATGACCATGGAAAACCTGCAACAGAGAATCGTGGAATCCAGCGGATGGATCCAAGCCGTGAAGGATGAGATGGGACGGGTTCTGGTGGGCCAACAACGTCTGGTGGACCGGTTGCTGATCGGGCTGTTGTGCAACGGTCACATTTTGCTCGAGGGGGTGCCAGGTTTGGCCAAAACCCTCGCAGTCAAGGCGCTCTCCGGCTCGCTCGACGCGTCGTTCGCGCGCTTTCAGTTCACGCCGGACCTGCTGCCCGCAGACCTGGTGGGGACCATGATCTATCATCCCCAAGCGACAAAATTCGAACCCAAACTCGGGCCGATTTTCAACAACCTCATCCTCGCCGACGAAATCAACCGCGCACCCGCGAAAGTGCAGTCCGCCCTGTTGGAAGCCATGCAGGAGCGCCAAGTCACGCTTGGCGACCACTCCTATCCGCTGCCCGAACCGTTTCTCGTGCTGGCCACGCAGAACCCGATCGACCAGGAGGGGACCTATCAGCTTCCCGAAGCCCAGCTCGACCGTTTTCTGCTCAAGGTCAGCGTGGGTTACCCGAGCAAGGACGAGGAACTACTAATTCTCGACCGGATGGCGACCTCCACTCCGCCGTATCGGACGAAGAATGTCGCCACCCCGGAGCAGGTGGCCACCTCGCGTGAGCTGGTCAACGCCGTTTACATCGACCCCGCGATCCGCAAATATATTGTGCAGATCATTCACACGACGCGTTTCCCCGGCTTGGTGGACGCACCGCTCAAAAACCTCGTGCGTGCCGGCGCGTCCCCGCGTGGCACCATCAACCTGGCTCTAACCGCGCGGGCGCTGGCATTCATGCACGGTCGGGCGTTCGTCACTCCCCAGGATGTGAAGGACATGGCCCTCGACGTCCTGCGCCACCGCATCCTTCTCACCTACGAAGCCGAAGCCGAGGATATCTCCACCGATTCCATCGTGGAGCGCATCATGAGCAAGGTGCCGGTGCCGTGAGGAAGCAATTTTGAATTTTCAATTTTGAATTTTGAATTCAAAATCAAAAATCTAACATCCAAAATTCCACCGGTGCCGACGGACGCACAGATTGAGGAAATGATGGCGCGGGTGCGCAAGCTGGAGATCAAAGCCCGGCGGCTGGTGCGTGAGTCGTTTGCCGGTGAGTATCTATCATCTTTTCGCGGGCAGGGTTTGGATTTTGATGACTTCCGCGAGTATCAGCATGGGGACGAGGTGCGTTTCATCGATTGGAATGTCACGGCGAGGATGAACCAGGTGTTTGTGCGGAAATTCCATGAGGAGCGGGAGCTCGCGGTGATTCTGGCAGTGGATGTTTCGGGTTCGGCGGACTATGGCAGTGTCGCGCTGAGCAAACGCGAAGTGGCGGCGGAAACCGCAGCGGTGTTGGGTTTCAGTGCGTTAAACAATGGCGACAAGGTGGGTCTGGTGATATTTGCCGACGAGCCACTGCTGTTCATTCCGGCGGAGAAGGGCAGCCGCCACCTGCTGCGCATGATCCGCGAAATCCTGGTGGCCAAACCCCCAAACCCCGGAACCTCGGTGGCCGCTGTCTGTGATTTCCTCGTCCACACCCTGCGCCGCAAATCACTGGTCTTCCTCATTTCCGACTTCTATTCAGCCTCCTTGGAACGTCCGCTCGGCCAACTCGCCCGCAAACACGAAACCGTCGCCCTGCGCGTCATGGACCCGCTCGAAGCGCAACTGCCAAAGGCCGGCAAAGTCGTCATGATCGACCCGGAGACCGGCATTGAAACCCAAGTCAATACCGACAATCCGAACCTGCGCATGGGCTATGCCAAACTCATGCGCAGACAACAGGAGGGCGTCGCCGCGATTTTCAAAAAACACGGGATCGACGCCGCTGATCTAACAACAAATGGCGACACCCTGGCGGCGTTGCACCGGTTGTTGAAGCGCCGAGGCCGCAAACGTTCCCGATGAATACGATGGCAGGGCAAACCACCGGCTTGGAATTGATGGAGGCTGCTTCACCTGAGGCCTTGATGCCCGATTCCGGATTGTGGTTGTGGCTGGTGATCGCTGCCATGGTGGTGCTGGTGGTGATCGTGATCATGATCTATCTGCGGAACAGGAAACCCGCCGCCGCCGATCTTGAGAGGATACGCCATGCCGCGTTGGCCGAGGCGACTGCGGCATTGGCCAACATCCGCACGGCCGATGTGAGGGATGCGGCGGTGCAATCCTCGTTGATTCTCCGGAGATATGTATTAGCGGTTACTGGTGATCCCGCGTTATATGAAACCCACGAGGAATTCGTTGTGCGGCCCGACGCGTTGCAAGCGCTCACGGCGGAGGCCCGTGCGGCTGCGGAAACCGGCTTCACCCGCATGGCCGCCATGAAATACGCTCCCGAAATGCCGGCGGC
>JAPLUJ010000393.1 GCA_026397695.1 Verrucomicrobiota bacterium
CATGCCTAGCCGCCGCCAGATCCGCGAGGCGGTCGTGCAGTTCCTTTATGGTGCCGATCTGGAAGGTGCCACCGATCCAGTGGCGCGGCGCGATGCGTTCTGGGATTTCGTCACGGAATCCGACCGCCGCCACCTGCTCCTCGCCACCTTCCGCACCGTCCACCACCTCGTCCAGGGACGCGCGGACCGCCTCGCCGAATTCGTCGCACGCCAAATTGCGGCATCCACCCTGCTCGCCGCGTGGCCCAACGCGGATTGCTTGAAACGGGACCTCTCCCGCATCGCCGAACTTGAATCCGGCTGGAGCACCGCCCTGGCGACCCTCGAACGACTGCCCAAGGATGATGACGACGCCTCCGTCGCGGAGAGTTTCAGGGCGGCGCTTGACGGGTTCTTCCTGATAGACCGTGAGCTCGCGGCGGCACGCTGCCGGTGGCTCGAAAATATCGCGGCGTTTCCCGACCTCCGCGGTCCGTTAGAAGCCGTCGCCGCTTCGATCCGCCGCTTGCAGCGCGTGTCCGACCGCCTGCGCATGGTGGAGGAACCGGAAAATTCCCCCGCACAGGCGGATCTCGCCCGCCTGCGTGAGGCCAAGGCCGAAATCCACGACCTCCGCCGCCGCGCCGACGAACTGGTGGACGCGGTGCTCGCTCACAAGGAAGCCATCGACACCACCCTCGCTGCGGTGGTGGACAATTATTCACCGGAGCGCATCGATCCGGTGGACCGTGCGATCCTGCGCCTCGCCACCCATGAAATCCTGCATGCCGCCACTCCGCCCAAGGTTGCCATCAACGAAGCCATCGAACTCGCCAAACGCTTCGGCACCACCGACTCCCAGCGCTTCGTCAACGGCGTGCTCGACCGCATCGCTAAACGCCGGGAGGGCGGAGCGCCAAAGCAGGGGATTGTGTAAGTCCTCAACATACTGAGCAGTCCCTGAGTTGGAATACATTCAGTTAGCCGCAAAGAGGGTCTGATATTTCCGCCTCGGCCCCGGCGGGAGTTTCAAGCGGAGTTTCCGCTGGATCCGCTGCGGGCAGGCGGCCGTTGTTTTCCAACAGGACGATGACTTCATTCTGGAAGGCCTCGACTTGGGCGAGCGGGATGTCGGGATCGCGGATCAGATAGATTTCGCCGGTCTTGCGGTGTTCATAGACGCGCAGGATGCCGCTGGGGGTGCGCTGGCTGTCGGTCTCGCGCAGGAGTTTGCGCCGCTCCAACATGACCGCGAGGATGTAGCGGGTGTTTTCCGTGTGGTCCGCGTCCTCGATGACTAGGCGGTGAAGGATTTCCTCGGCGCTGAGTTTTTCGGTGTCGGTCTGGTGGTGGCCGCCGGTGGGGGCGGAGAAGGTGGTTTGCCAGAAAGAGAAGGGTGGTTCCGCATCGGCAGGAAGGAGCTTCCATGCATCCAGACAAAGGTCACGACGGAGGTAACCGCCGGTTTGCGGGTCGGGATAGAGCGCGGTGACGATGGTTTCACCATCGCTGAAGGCGCGGCGGGTGGCGGCGCATTCACGCGAGCGGGGGTGCACGTGCCAGGATTCAGGAAGGGCCATGGGTTTGGAAATTGGAGATTTGAAATTGGAGATTTGAAATTGGAGATTTTGCAAGTGGTCCTCAAGTCCTGTGGGCGAGGAGTTTGTGCAGCGGGTGATGAAAGGGCTGGCCGGAGATGCGGCGGCGGAAGAGATGGATACCTAACAGGGAGAAGGCGATGTTAGGCAGCCAGGCGGCAAGGGCAGGTTGGAGGGTGCCGGCTTCGCCGATGGCGAGCACGATGTTGCTGAGCAGCAGCAGCAGGGCGCAAAGCACCACGGCGAGGAAGATGTCGCCGCCGGGGGCACGGCGCGAGAAGTGGATGGCGAGGGGCGTGGCGAGCAACACGGTGACCAAGCAGGGGAAGGGCAGCGCCCAGCGGTAGTGCCACTGGGTGAGGTAGGGCGAGGGATCCGCGAAAGAGGGATGGCGCGCATGGGCTTGGAGCCAGCCCGACAGATCCGGAACGCCGAGTTGGACGGCACTGAGGCCGGGTTTGATGAGCTGCCACGGGGTTTCAGACCAGTTATCGAGAATCAGGGGGCCCGGCGATTTTTCAAATACCGGCGCTTGCCCGGGGACGTAGCGGCTGATCACGGGGTTATCGAACGTCCACTGGTGCGTGGTCCGGTCCCACCGCGCGTGGCTGGCGGACAGCCGGGACTGGAGAATGTGGTTGTCACCGGTGGTGGTGACCTCGACGTTGAGCAGGGGCTTGCCTTTATGATAGGCCGAGGGGAACGATCCGATCATCCAAAGGCGGCGGTTTTCAGGGTTGCGGTAGAGCACATGGCTGGCTGCGGCGGCTTGTCTGCCACCGGCTTCGGCGAGGATTTCATCCTGGCGCTTTTCGAAACCGGGAGCCCATTGGTAGTTCAGGCCCAGACTCAACAGGGTGCAGAAGAAGCTGACGATCATCAAGGGCAGGGTGATGCGCAAGATCCCGCGGCCGGACTGGATGACGGCGATGATTTCCCGGTTGGTGGAGAGTTTTCCAAGCGCATGGAGCAGGGAGAGGAGCAGGCAGTATGGCAGCAACTGTAGCAGGATGGCGGGCGTACTGATAAAGTAGTAGTTGCCGATAGTGCGGAGAAGGTGCCGG
>JAPLUJ010000546.1:0-9268 GCA_026397695.1 Verrucomicrobiota bacterium
CTCCCCACGCAGTTTTGTTAGAAGAATCACCAGCGAGCGCCGCCGCTGGCGTGCCATCAAGTGCTCGACGGCCCCGGCAAAATCGCTTGGTGCGGGTGTCGTCTGATAGTCATAAAGATGGTTGAGTAGGACCGGCATCGCATGGGACCCCTTCATCGGCGGCAGCCAGCGGTCGGACCCGCCGAAGGACTTCACCGCGACCTGGTCGCCTTGGCGCAACGCCACATGGGCAACGAGCAAAATCGCATTGAGGATGTGATCGAACTGCGGCACCCCGTTATCGAGCGCCCGCATCCGGCGGCCGGTATCTAACAAGAAAACCACCGCCTGGTTGCGTTGTTCCTGGAAGTCCCGGCTGATGAGCATTTGCCTGCGGGACGATGCCTTCCAATCGATCTGCGAGAGCGGGTCGCCATCGCGGTAATCGCGGAGTTGGTGGAAATCCCGGCTCGAGCCCGCATGCGCACGGCGCACGATGCCCAACGGGTTTTCGCGGTGTTGCAAGGCGAGCAGGGCGAAGCGCACCACCGGCGCGTAATTCGGATAGACCTTGACGGTTTCCGGGGCGAGATGGGCGGATTGGCGTGCCCACAATCCCAGCGGCGAGATCCGCCGGACCTGGGCCGGTCCAAACACCGCCGCGCCACGCTCCAGCAACTTCACCGGATAGAACACGCGGATTTCACGCTGTGGCGGGACCACCCCGGACCATGGCAACACGTCCGCCACCGCCCGCTGCGGAATACCATCGAACACCTCGATCCGGGCCACCCGCGTGCCATCATTGCGCAGGGTCAGCCCGACCTCACCCGGTTCACCGCAAGCAAAACGCCCAGGCAAACGCCGGTGGATGACCAGCGGCCGTTCCCACAGCCCCCCCACCCCATCGATCAACACACACCCGGCCGCCGCCACCCCCAACCAGCCCCATGCGGGCAACAGCAAGGGCACCAACACGGCCAGAGCACCTAGCAGCAGCCAGGCTAAAGCAAGTGCTAACAATCGTGTGGTGGGACTCATTTTTTATGTTAGGGTAAGCCGCGCGGGGCTGGTACGCCTTCGACGATGGCCCGCAGCACGTCATCCACTTCCTGGCCACTGATGGCCACTTCCGGGGTGAGTTGCACGCGATGGCGCAGCACCGGCAAGGCCGCGCGCTTGATATCGTCGGGCGTGACGAATCCCCTGCCCTCCAGCGCGGCGAAGGCCTTGCCGATCCTCACCAGGCTGATCGCGCCGCGGGTTCCCGCGCCGAGCGAAACCGCCATGGATTCGCGCGTGGCGCGGGCCAGGGCCACCGCGTAAGCGACCACTTCGGGCACGATGTGGACCGCCGCCGTGGCCTGCTGGGCGGCGACGATTTCCTGCGGTCCGCAGACCAGCGCGACTCCGCTGTTAGATCCACCCGGGGTTTCGGCGGATGCGCGGGTGACTATTTCACACTCCGCGTCGCGGTCGGGATAGCCGATGAGCACCTTCATGATGAAGCGGTCGAGTTGTGCCTCGGGCAGCGGATAGGTACCCTCATGTTCGACGGGATTCTGGGTGGCCAGGGTCATGAACGGTGGTGCGAGATGCAGGGTTTCGCCGTCAATGGTCACCTGCCGTTCCTGCATCACTTCGAGCAACGCCGCCTGGGTCTTGGCCGGAGCGCGGTTGATCTCGTCGGCTAACAGCAAATTGGTGAACACCGGACCTTTGCGCAGTTGGAACGTCTGGCTTTTCATATCGAACAAGCGAAATCCGGTGACGTCCGAGGGCATCAGGTCGGGCGTGAACTGGATGCGCCCGGATGCCCCGCCGAAGGTGCCGGCGAGGGTGGTGACCAGATAGGTTTTGCCCAGCCCTGGTTTCCCCTCTAGCAGGACATGGCCACCCGCGAGCAAGGCGGCGAGGACTTGGTCGATCACGGTTTCCTGACCGAGGATCACGCTGCGGATTTCATGGCGCATGCGGTGGATCAAGTCGGTCAAACTCTGGACGGGTGAGAGCTCGGAAACTAACGGGAATTGGGTATCGGGATTCATGGCAGGGATGGATTGTGGAGGACTTTAGATAACTGTTGGAGGTCGGTGGTGATGCGGGTGAGATGCGCGGGATCGGCGGGTACGGCGGCGGCCAGCGCCCGCTGCACCCGCTCACGCGGCAAGGCGGCGCGATCCGCCAGCAACTGCGAAAAATCCTCGTCACGGCTGCCGGCGTGCACGCCCGCACGCTGACCGAGTTCGCAGATTTGCTGGCGCAAGGGAGCCAGCAGCGACGCCGTGCGGTCCAGCCGCCATTGAAAATCCCCCAGCGCCTCCAGATGGTGCGCGTAGCCCCGCAACTCCGCCGGGACCGACACCGCTTCCATCGGGCCAAAACGCTTGAAGTTCTTCCACAGCCAGAATAACACCCACACCGCCAGAGCTAACATGAATGGTCCGAGGTGGGCCCGCAACAACGCCCACAGGGAAAGACCGGAGCCGCGCACGAAAACGACAGTGCCCTCGTATTGCATGGCCTTGACCAATGCATCGAGCAAGGCCGCGTGGTCGTTATCACTGATCCAACGGTTGCGCAACAAACGCCCGTCAGTCAACACCGTGATGCGTCCATCGCCGGCCTTTACCGAGGCAAACACTCCCGGCTCGCCACCTGTTAGAGCCACGGATGCCTGCGATGTGGCGTCCACTTTGAAGGTCCGGCCGGCAAACACGATGTCACTCGCACTGGCACCGCCCCGGGTGGATGCCGGTGGTTTGAGAACAATCCCCGCCCGCTCTAACATCGAGAACAACGCCGGCTCCATGACCAGCGGCGGGTGATCATCCGACCAATCGTTGGTTTCCTCGTCGGCATGCTCGATGAGCAGAATGAGGTGACCGCCGATCCCCACCCAATCTTCGATGCGGCGGGTAAAGCTTTCATTGCTCAGGATGGAGGCGGGAAGAATCCACACCGCATCCTCCCCTAACGGCGCGGTCCAAGAGATCACCGAACGCACCTGCCAGCCCATGCGCCCGACAAACCGTTCGGCGGCGAGCCACGGATTGACGCGCGCCTTGCCCTTGTAGCCGATCTCGCGCTCCACCTCGATGGTCTCGCAGGCGGTTAGAGCAAGCGCCGCCGTGACCATCACAAACAGGCGCCTCATGCGTCCCTCCTCTCCCGAAACGGCCACTCCTGGCAGAGCACCTCGACTTCCCGTTCCGCCGGGCATAGCCCCGCATACGCCAGGCGGCTCCAGGCGCCGGTGATGCTGCGGAAATATTCCGGGTGCGCCGCCGGACCTGCTAGATCAACGCGTCGCACGCAGTCGCCTTCCGTATCGGATTCCTGGATCGCCACGCGCGCCACCTCCATCACCCGCGAAATCGCGCCCCGATAGAGCAACCCGAGCGCCTCCTGCTGACGGCCTTGCCGCCACAGCGCCCACGCCGCAGCAGGCACATCATCGGGGAGCGTCGCCGGGCTCACATCCATACCCATAACGACGCGTGCCGTGGCTGAAACACCGGGGGTTTCCCCGCCCGCACGCCGCCGCATGAACGCCCGGCGGTTTTGCCACAGCAGCCACAGGATCGCACCTAACAGGATGGCGAAAGCCGAGTATACCAACAGTGATGCGAGCCATTGCGGCGCACTCCCGGGGCTGAGCCACGACGGCCATTTCCAGGAAAACGAATGCCGCGAGGGAACGGGTACCTTTTCTATCACCGTGTGGACTTTGAATGCCTCGTCGGCCATCACCTCGCGGATCACCGCGGCCGGATCGCGCTCTGCCGCAGCGCGGCAATCCGCAGGCTGGCACACGGCACACAGCAGCAATCCTAACAGCACCACTTTCGCGAGCCTGCGGGCGAGGCGTTTGAAGGCCAGTTCCACATCCCAGCCCTCGATCCATGACCGGTTGTTCAGATAAACCCCGAACCCCGCGCCAGTGATGAATAGATCCGTTAGCGACATCGCAAGCATCACACAACACACCATCGCACGCACAATCAGCAAAGGCAACGACATCAAATTCTCGGAATCCCAGCTTTCCATCGCCATGCGCCAGGCGCTGTCCTGACCTTCAGGGATGAACATTTTGACCAATACCACAATGGCAAAACCGAACCAGCACGCCGCTATATCCGCAACAAGGTAGATCCATATCACCACCCCTTCACCACGGCGCGTCACCTGGGTGCATCGCTGCTTGTAGGCCTTGTTGCGCAAGCCCTCCAGATCCTCGACGGCCAGCGTCACCGGCAGCCACGGCGAAAACCTCGCCCACACGAAACGATAGAAAAACCGCCGCGTCCAGGCCCGCGGAATCTCCCGCAAGGTGGCACGCCATGCGGGGCGCTCGCCAAACAAGCGCCGGCTCAACTCAAACAACACCATGCGCGAACCGGCCGGCTTCCACCACCAAAACACCATCAACCATAACATCGGTGATTCCCACAACCACCAACCGGCCGCCACCACGGGCACCACCATCACCAACCACCAAACGGCGAAACAACGCCAGAAATCCCGCCGCACCATCGCCAGACCGAGGTCCACCGCCTCCCAATCGCTGCGCGGGCGGATTTCCGCCGTCACCGCATCAAGCCTCATGACAGTCCCCCCTTCCTGCTAACAGGAAATACACGGTGAGCAGGATCCACCCGCCGGCCCCGAACGCATACTTCGCCTCCGGCGCAATCCGCTGCGCCGACCAGAACCCCTCGATCACCGCTGCCAGCGTGGTCAGGAGCGCGGCCCCATAGATCAACGGCAGCGCCTGCTGCGAGGCTGCCGCCAGCGCGCGAACACGCGGAGCCCGCCCGGGTCGCAGGATCGCCAGCCCGAGCCGCATGCCAGCCATCCCGGAAACCACCATGCCTAACAACTCGAACGACGAATGCCCGCACACGAACGACCAGAACGACTGGGGATTGCAGGCATGGTTCACATAGCCTGCGGCGGCACCGAGGTGCAGGCCGTTGAACAACAGGAAAAACAAGGTTCCCAAGCCCGCCGCCATGCCGCCGGCAAAGATCTGGAAGTCGATCTCCACGTTATGATAGATATAGAAACAAAACATCATGAAGTTCGACCCATACTCGGATCGCAGATACTCGAGTTGTTGCTCCCTGCCGCCATACATCTGTTCCATCATGGCCATGCCCTCCGCGCCCAGCACCGCCTGGATCCAGCGGATGTCTGTTAGGGACGAGAGCATCATGACGCAAAACGGCAGCCAGAACATCAGGTTGCACAGCCAGAACAAGCGCCACTCGCGCCGCACCGTGCGGGGAAACCCGGCGGTGACAAATGCCACCGCCTGCTGCCATCCGGCGCGGCGGATCCGATAGATCACCTTGTAGCCGCGGATCACCAGCGCGTTCAGGCGTTCGGTGATGCGGGTGCCATACATCCGTGACTCCGCCAGTGACAGGTCCACACACAGTTCGCGGAAGCGCCGCGGCATCTGCCCGGCCTGCGGGTCCGCATCGCCGTTTTCCAGGCGCTCCACCAGGCGCTCGTATTCCGTCCAGCGCTGCTGGTTCTTGTGTTCGAAATCTCCTGAGGTCATGAGGCGTGGGTCGGGCGTCAAATGGCGGCCAAGCCACGGCACCATGAGCGCCGGAATCGGTTTCGTCCATGCCCAACTTGCAGGACGAATCCTCCACGCCTAAGCGCTTGCGTCAGCCTACCGGGGGGCGCCTGTGGTGACGGCACGTCTGCGTAACGCGGATTCCGCTTGCCATGTGCGCCATTTGTGTGCACAGTACCTCCATGTCACGAGACGCATCCCCGGCAACACGCCCTGCACGCACCAAGGCTGAACGCCTTGTGGCAAGGGTGACACGTGCCGACAAGGAACTGATCGAACGCGGCGCGGAAGTGGCCGGTCAGTCCGTGGCGAACTTCGTCATTTCCCATGCCCGCAGCGCGGCAGAGACCTTGATCCGGGAGGAAGCGGTGATCCGGCTCACGGTCGAGGAATCCCGGCGTCTGATCGAGGTGCTGTTAGCTCCCGCCATGCCGCCGACTGCCGCCGCAACCAAGGCGCTGAAGCGCTACCGCGAGTCGGTCATCAGCGATGTGAATCCGGTTTCCCCAACATGTCGGAAATCCGCTGCATCGTGATGAACAGGCGCTCCGCGTTGAGCCACTCGAAGCCGTGCTTTTGATAGAACATTCCCGCCTGCCCGTCTTTCGGGTCGGCGACCATCAAAGCGGCGGGAATTTCCGTGTGCAGGACGCGATGCATGGCGTCGTATAGCAGGAGTTCGCCGAGGCCATTCCTGTGTTGGGATTTAGCCACCGCCAAACGCCCTAGCAAGACCGCGCCCACACGTGGATAGCGGGGCAGGCGCTTCACCGCTTCGGGATCGGCTGCGCCCAACTCGCGCAAATCAACCGCTTCCGCCGACAACGTGTAAAAACCGAGCACGTTTCCCGGTTGTTCGTCCTGGGTGAGCACCCAGCATCCCGCAATCTTGCGCCTGCTGTCCTGCGCCGCCCGTTCTCTCAAATATCGGTTCAGCGGGTCTACGCCACAATCGAATCCAGCCCGCTCGTGGAGCGTGGGGTTGAGTCTCGCGATGTGATAGAAAATGTTGCTCATGACTGGCGGTCTGCCGAAGACTTCATACTTCAATCTCCCGGCTCGTCAGGAGATCCGTGAGTCATTATATGTGATTTGCATGCCGTCCTACTGAAAATCGCACAGCGCTTCGACATAGGCGGCGGAGCCGTCGCGCAACCATCCGTCGAGTTGTGCCGGGTCCTTGAGTTGCTGGCCGCGCAGGCGCTGCACCGCGACGTAGCGGGTTTCGATAGACGGCAAGTGGCTCATGTCCACCCACAGTTTTTCGAATTGGCAGACGGGGAACACATCCTCCTGGCCGTGGCCCCAGCGTTTTTTCACCTCCTTGAGGGTGATATAGGTGGGCATTCTGGCGGCCAGCGCGCGGATGGCGGCGGCGGTTTTCTCCGCGTCTCCAACATCCTCGCGGGTGAGTTTGAAGGCGACGAGCAGGGCGTCGATGTCGATCCAACAGGTATTACTGTTATAGTAGGTGAGGTTGAACTCATCCTCCTCGCGGGGCATGGCGAGGCCCTCGACGAGTTGTGGGTTGCCGTTGACACGGGCGAGGCCGCCGCCGCGGTCCTCAAGGCGGCGGGTGATCACCTCGAAGGTGAGTCCCGCGCCGCTGGCGAGGTGGTGGCCTAACAGCGTTGGGTCCACGTTCATGCCGACGGTGTCGATGTTGTGCAGCACGAGGGTTTTGAGCTGCGGCCGCGACTCTAACAAACTGGCGAGCGTGCCATTGCGCAGGAGGTTGGGAATTTCATACCAATGGCCGACGGGATGCAGGCATTGTTGCGGCAGATTGTCGGTGTAATCGGCGGCCTCCCCGGCGGATTGCGCCCAGTGGATGAGCGCGGACCGCAGGCTGTCGCGGACTTTCTGTTGTTGCACGTCGAGCGTCTGTTGGGGCATTTCCTCCCAGGCGAAGCGCAGGTCACGCACGGTGGGGATGGTGCGCAGGCCGATGGCTTGTCCTGCGGAGAGCACCAGCGGTCCGGGATAACCGAAGTTGTGGTGCTGCTCGAGGAAGTTGCGGGTGGCAGCGTGCGAGAAATAACTGGTGGTGATGATATGTGCAGCGGCGTGCCGCAGAGCCGGCCGGTCTGACGGCTTTTAGCCACATGGGTTTCGATGAACGAGCGGTGGCGGCCGGCGAGTTTGCAGAACGGATGCAACGCTTTCACCACGCCCGCGCCCTGGGTCCAGCGCGATCCCGCACCGGCGGCGAGCGTGACCACGGCGACCTCGCCGTTAGCCAGCGCGGCAAGTCCGAGCGCGCGTTCACTATCAGGCAGAGATCCGGCGGCCGTGGCGTCGGTGAGATCGGAATCCCAAACGTCCTCGATGACCACGTTGTCGGGCAGACGGTTCTGGGAGAGTCCGATGCGCCCGCTTTTGAGATCCTCACGGATGTGCTCGTGCATCACGCGGTCAAAACCGTGATTTTCCAGCAGGTCAGCGAGCGAGTCGCGGTTGGTGGCATCGGCGTCGCCGGCGGGGAAAATCGCGTCAAAGAGCGTGTGGACCATGCCTAACAAATCCGGGCGGATTCGGCATGCCGTGGCGAATTGGTCGAGTTCGGCGAGGCGTGCCGCGCCGAGATCGCGGCGTTCCATGCGCAGCAGGGGCGGGACGATGAACCGATAGTAACCGGCTGGCATCAGCGCATCGCTGCCAGTTAGAAGATCGGCCCAGGTGCCGCGTTCGTTGATGGCGAAGTCATACACCACCGGCTCCATGGCGAAGGGCAGGGCGGAAGCGAGCGCCTGTTTGGTTTGCGCCATGATTTGCTGCAGGACCTGCTGGCCCTCGGCCTTGCGTTGCGGGGCGAAGATGAATCCCATGCCGCCGCCGGCCATGCCGCCTAACATCCAGAACCCCCAGAAATCATCGCCAAATGCCGCGCGGGTTTTGGCAATTAGTGTCTCGGTATATAAATTGCCCGCCCACGGGATGATTGTTTGGATAGGCCCGGCAAAATTGCCGGTGGTGGCAGCACCGATCGCCCGGATATCTCCCTGCTTGAGCGCCACCAGGATACGCTCTAACACCGCGTGGGTTTGCTGGCGGGCGCTCCATTCCGGTTCGCTGCGCAACAGGTATTTTTCGGTCACCATTTCAAGGATGGGACCGACGTTCTGGGCCATGCCGCCATGGACCAGGACCAGCGAGTCCTGGAGTTTTTGGCGCGCTGCGGCGGGCACCGCGTTCTCATCCAGGATTTGGTGGGTGGGCATTAAGCGGCCGCGGCTGATACCGAACTCGGGATCACCCTCGCGGGCGATCGCCCCGCAGATGAGTTTCATGCCCGGCCAGACACCACCCGAGTCCTGCCAACCGCCGCCGGAGCCGCCGATCCATTCCCCTAACAGCGCGCGGGCGAGCACGATGCGGCGCTCGTTTTCCTCCAGCGTGCCAGTGAGCGCGCGCGCCTGGCCGGTGGCACGCATGCACACGCCGATCAACGCCGCCAGCAGATTGGTGGAAACCGCGAGGCGCGAGCCTTTCGGGCTGTTATTGACGTTGCTGACAATTTCCAGGCCGCGGCCCTGCCCCACGACCCGCTCTAACAAATCGGCGAGGCTTTGGCCGGAGCCCTCGATGCCCGGCGGCACGATGCCACTGGCGATGACGGCCGCCTTGAGCAACCCAAGGTAGTCCTTGGCGAAGTCGAACACCTCGTTGAGGCTGGTGATTTCCGCCGTGCATGCGAGA
>JAPLUJ010000546.1:9337-12010 GCA_026397695.1 Verrucomicrobiota bacterium
CGAGATCCACACTGGTGAGGCGCAGCACCGGCTGCTCGATCACGCGCAGACTGGCCTCCACCGGCGGCGCGGGTTGCTTGTCGCGCCCGTGGACTGCCAGATCCACCGAGATGTTGAGCACCTTCGCGCCCTCCGGATAGTCCATGCCGAGGAAAAAGATATCACTCCACCCGCAATGGGTCAGGTCCATGCGGACCGGCGTGCGCTCGCGCAAGATTGGATAGAGACCGCTCACGGGATCACGCTGCGTGAGTTCCTTGCGCAGGCGCAACGGTTGGTCGGCGGGATGGCCCATGCGGAACATCCACTGGTTGCCGCTGACGTTGCGCACACTGCGGCGAACCTGGTCGGCCAGCGTCTGGAACGCGAGTTTCTGATAGGCCGACGCCAGCGCGCTGGAAATCCCGTCGCCCGGGCCGTTCACCTGCTGGGTCGCAAGGAACGCATCAATGGCTTCCTCGAAGCGGCGTTCCAACAGGTCTTCGTAGCCCTTGAACGGGATGGCTCCCGGCTTGTTAGAAGAAGCCTCTGCGGCGAGGCGCGCGGGCAGGTGGAAACGGTGCAGCGCGTGGAGAAACAACAGCGCCCGCACTCGCTGATAGAGGTTGTCGCTGTGGCGGCGGAAGACATCCAGGGCAGCGGCCTCGGCGAGCAATTCCGCGAGACTCATGCCGGCGCACGCCGCGTCGAGCGCCTGATTGCGGACCTGTTCATCCGGCGATGTGATGAGTTCGGAGAGGCGTGCCATGACTGGATCAGGACTGGGATTGGACGAGCGATTCGACGATCAGGGTGAGCACCTCGTCGCGGTCCTTGCCAGCCAGGCCGAGGGCGAGTTGGGTACTGAGCAAACCGTAGTGGCGATCGATGTCATGGCGGCGGCCTTGGAGCTCGTGGGCGAGGTAACGCTCGCGGCGTGCGGTTTCCGCCAGCGCGACTGATAGATCAGCATGCCCGTCTGTGAGCTGCCGGCCGAGGATATGCATCACCGACGGGGTGAGCACGTGCATGCCGAAGAAACACAAATAGTTGCCGGCGCGCAGGCCCGGCACCACGAGTTTCTGTTCCGCCTCGGTGGGCGTGGGTTTTTCGATGACCGTCTCGATTTCATAGAGTCTATCGGAACCGGGCACGCGACGCCCGCCGATACACCCGTAATAAGGCAGCTTGCTTTCATGGGTGGCCTGCACGGCCGACACCGCGCAATGCCCGGCATCGGCACTTGCGAGCAATTGGGCGGTGCAGGATGTCTCGGTGCGGCTGGTGTAAAGATGATCGCCCACCATCAGGAGAAACGGATCGCTGCCGGTAACTGCTGCGGCGCAATGCACCGCGTGACCGTAGCCGAGCGCCTCGGTTTGCGGAATGAAGCGCATCTGGCGGGCCAGCGGACCGGCGGCGGCGGCATAGGCGGCCTCATCACCGGGACAAACGATCACCGCGATTTCGCCGATCCCGGCACCCACGATTTCCCCGGCGAGGATGGCAAGGGCTGATTTCGATACGCCATCGCAGTCTACAAGCGTCTGCAATGGCAACATGCGCTGGTTTTTCCCGGCGGCGGTAATGACGGCTTTGGCAACTTTCACAGCCGCAAGCTGTCAGATATTGCACCAAGAAACAAGCCAAGATCCGCGGCATGGCAGATCGCTGATCGTGGATTTACCGTGGCGGCGGTTGGTAACTGCCATCGTGGCGTGATGTGAAACAAGGGCATGGCGGTTGCAAACCGCAGCCACGGCTCCTCACTTGAAGATCGCGAGCAGCGGGCGGTGGTCGGAGCCATCGATCCATGCCGCCTCATCAATGATGTGGGAGGCGGGGAAATCCACCTCGGATTTGAGCGCGCGGGAGACCGTGACATAATCAAAACGCGTGTAGATGTCGTGCAGCTCCCAGTAGTGGGTCCATGCTTCGCCGCGCGAGTCCTTGAAAGGGATAGCTGTTAGATAACCGGGGTCGGTGTAATTTCCTGTCACCGTCTTAAACGCCTTGCTCGGACGGGTGTCGTTGAAGTCGCCGTAAACGATCAGCCGGGCGTCCGCGTCTGCTAGAAGGATGGCATCCACATGGCGGCGCAGCAGGCGGGCTTCATGGACGCGCATTTCCTCCTGGTCCACGCCTTCGATTTCGCGTTTGGATTTCAGATGGACGCCGAGGAAGCGATAGGATTTGCCGTGAACCTTGATAGAAGCATCGAGGATTCCGCGGTTGATGGCGAAGGTTTGGCCTTTCATTTGGAATTCCGTGGCGGCGGGTTTGGCGGACGGGGTGATCGGGAAGCGCGATAAGATCCCGAGATGGCGGACGGGGTCCGAGCCGCCCGTGAAATGGGCATAGGCCAGATTGAGGCCCGCTGCCTTGAGTGATTGCTGGATTTCCGCGAGATCCTTAGCCTCGCCGATTTCGCAGAGACCGACGACATCCGGGGTGTTTTTCACCAGGATGCTAACAACCGCCTGTTTTTCCGCAGCGGGCTTGGGCGAGCTTTGCACGGGTTTCCGATTCACGAAGCGATCCATCGTCAACCAGTTTTCGACGTTGTAGGCGATGAAGCGCAACCCGTGCGTGGCAGTGCCCGCCGCTGGTGGCGAAGGCGATTCCGCCGGGTCATTGATGCGCGTGCGCGGCTGCTTCGGAGCGGTTGCCGGCGCGTGCGCGGTTTCCTTCGCA
>JAPLUJ010000546.1:12055-14064 GCA_026397695.1 Verrucomicrobiota bacterium
AATCCGCCCGAGACTCATGAAAATTACGCGTCGTGGGGCTCTTTGGCCGGGCTGTCCTTGACGCGGACGTCGGTTTCGGCACGGGTGATCTCCTTTTCAAAATCATCGCGGGCTTTCTTGAATTCGCCCATGCTCTTGCCAATCCCACGGGCGAGTTCCGGCAGTTTTTTGGCTCCGAAGAGCAACAGGATCACGACGAAAATCATGATCATCTCAGGCATTCCAATAGGTCCCATAATGTGATTGTGGTTGTTGTCGGATATTCTATGCCCGCTTCCAGCCCCTTGCAACGCATTTACCAAAAAACCTTCCTGGTGTATTCAAGGTATGGGGTCGGCAAACTCGTAGCGCAGGGCGGCGAGACAGAAGAGGGTGGCGGTTTCGACGCGCAGCACAATGGAGCCCAGAGATACGGGCAGGAATCCAGCGGCGAGGGCCTGCCCGGTTTCCGCAGATGAAAAATCACCTTCAGGACCGACTAACAGCGTGACCGCGCGGGTGGCGGGGGCGGCATGCAGGACTTGGCGCAACGGGCGGGCACCGGGTGTCAGGGATGCGATGAGCTTCAGATCCAACGTCTCGGACTGGCTGGCCAGCCAACAATCCAAGGACATCGGATCGGCAATGACCGGCAGCGTGTCCTGTCCGCATTGTTTGCAGGCCTCCAAAGCGATGCGGCGCCACTTGACGGATTTTCCCTCGCCGGGTTGCACGACGGTGTGGCGGGTCACCAGCGGATGGATGGCGGCGATGCCGAGTTCCACGGCTTTTTGGACGATGAGGTCCATGATTTTCCCCTTCGGGATTGCCTGGACCAAGGTGATGACGGGCAGCGGGGCACTACAGTATTGCGGATCGCCGAGTTGCAGCGCCACACGATGCCGCGCGACGCTGAGCACTTCCGCCGTGGCGCGGCGGCCGCAACCATCGAAAACCGTGATTAATGCGCCACTCCTGACGCGCAACACCTGCGCAAGATGCCGCGCCTCCGCACCTTCCAACATGGATGACTGCCAGGCTTCGGAGGGTAGGAAAAACCGCGACATGGGACGAGACGCAAGAAAAGATGTTGTTAGCAGTTGGTTGTTAGTTATCGCAAATGAAGATCTGTCGGATCGGACCGATCGGTCGGATCTATTCTACAGATCGAAGAAGCGTTTGGCTTTTTGGAAAAATCCTTTTTGCATCGGGGAGTTTTGCTCGCCGATGGATTCCGCGAAGGAGCGGAGTTTTTCCTGTTGTTCGGCGTTGAGTTTGGTGGGGACTTCGACCTGGACACGAACGTTGAGGTCGCCTCGGCGGGCGTTGCTGAGGGCGGGGATGCCTTTTTCACGGAGCCGGAAAATGGTGCCGCCTTGAGTGCCGGCGGGTATTTTGATTGAGGACTGGCCGTCGAGCGAAGGAACCTTGAGTTCGCCGCCAAGCGCCGCCACGGAAAACGGCAAGGGCACTTCGCAGAAGAGATCCGCGTTATCACGCTCGAAGATGTCGTGATCCCGGACGTGCAGAAATACATAAAGATCGCCTGCAGATCCGCCGCGCACCCCGGCATCGCCATTGCCGCTGGATCGCAGGCGGGTGCCGGTATCGACGCCGGCCGGAATGCGTAGTTTGATCCGGCTGTCACGCTGGACCCGGCCTTCGCCTTTGCAAACGCCGCAGGGATCGGAGATGGTTTCGCCGGCACCACGGCATTCCGGACAGGTCGATTGTTGGATGAAAATACCGGCTTGGCGGGCGATCACGCCACGGCCACCGCAGGTCGAGCAGGCTCTCACACCGCCGGTGCCTCTGGTGCCTTTGGAAGCGCACGTTTCACACGGGACATTGCGTTCGATTTCGAGTTCTTTTTCGACTCCGCGAGCGGCTTCCTCGAGGGATATTTCGAGGTCGTAGCGCAGGTCGCTGCCACGTTGTTTGCCGGAGCCTTTGCGATGCGTGCCGCCGCCACCGAAGAACTCCTCGAAGCCGCCCCCGAATGCGCTGCCGAAGACCTGCGAGAAAAGATC
>JAPLUJ010000631.1 GCA_026397695.1 Verrucomicrobiota bacterium
CCCCGACAGCATGGCTAAGATGCCGCCACGCCCGCTCGATCCACTCCATCTCGATGGAATTCCGCAAAACCTGGCGGATCGCATTCGCCGCATGATCGAGGGCAACATCGGCGGACTGGAGATGCAACCGGGCGAGGATGACATGGATATCGCCCCTCAACCGCACCTGAAGAATGCCCTGCGCGATATGAAATTGCGCCTGGAAAAGGCCATGGAAGAAATGAAAGAACCGGATCACCACGGGATGCCTGGAATCGATGTCCATCAAGGTGCCACCATCCGCTTGATGGACGAGCAGGGCAGCATCGAACTCAAGTCCAACGACGGCGGCAAGGAAGTCACGGTCCGCGACAAGGACAACAAAATCACCTGGACAGGTCCATGGGACACCGAGCAGGACAAGGCCGCCGCCCCACAAGATGTCCGCCAACGCGTGGATCGCCTCCATCTCGACACCAAGTTCCAAGGCAAGGGCCTGCGCCTGCAATTGCGCCGGCAACCGGCGCCGGATGAATAATGTTAGAACCGCCGCACCACCGTGTCGGCACGGTAGGCGTCCTTGGTGTCCGGATGGTCGAGTGTGTAATGCAGTCCGCGTGATTCCTTGCGGCGCAGGGCGCACTCGACAATCAAGCCGGCGACGGCGACGAGATTGCGCAGTTCGAGGATGTTCGGATTGACCCGGTGGCCCCAATAAAACTCGCGCACTTCCTTGTTGAGGTTTTCCAAGCGTGCGGCGGCGCGGCGCAACCGGTTGTCCGTGCGGACAATGGAAACATAGTCCCACATCAGACGCCGGATCTCGTCCCAATTGTGATAGATGACAACCAGTTCGTCGGGCTCCGCGGTGTCGCCGTGCTCCCACTCGGGGATCACCGGCGGATTGAGAACCTCCTTGCCGGGCGGATAGATGCGCCGCATTTCGTCAAGCGCACGGCGGGCGATCACGTTGGCTTCCAACAGCGAGTTGGATGCCAAACGGTTCGCACCATGCAAGCCGGTGCAACCCGCCTCGCCCACCGCAAACAGCCCGCGAATCGTGGTTTTGCCGTTCACGTCCGTGAGCACGCCGCCGCATTGATAGTGCGCCGCCGGTACCACCGGAATCGGCTGGATTGCACAATCAATGCCGAATTTCAGCAACGTGGCGTGAATATAGGGAAATCTGTTAGACATGAAACCCTGCGGTTGGCGGGTCACATCGAGATAGACACAAGACGCGCCGGTGCGCTTGAGTTCGCGGTCGATCGCGCGGGCCACGATATCGCGCGGCGCCAGCGATCCGCGGGGATCGCTTTTCCGGGTGAAATCCTCGCCCTTGGCGTTGATCAGCACGCCGCCCTCGCCGCGCACGGCTTCGCTGATTAAAAACGACCGCGCCTCCGGTCCTGTCGCCCCGGGGTTGTAAAAACAGGTCGGATGAAACTGCAGGAACTCCATGTTGGCGATGGACGCCCCGGCACGCCAACCAAGCGCCACGCCGTCTCCCGTGGCGGAGTCCGGATTGGTCGTGTAAAGATAGACCTTGCCACAACCACCCGCCGCCAAAACCACCCGGTCCGCACGGAAAATCTTCACATCACCCGATTTCGTCTCGAGCACGTACGCACCCAACACCCGGTCCTCCGCCACCGCTCCGAGATTGGACGAGGTCACCAGATCGATGACATAATGATGTTCTAACAAAGTAAGGTTGGGCGTTTGCCGGGCGGTTTCTATCAGCGCCCGCGCCACTTCCCGCCCGGTGGTGTCCCGCGCGTGGAGTATCCTGCGGTGCGAATGCCCGCCTTCCCGGCCTAACATGAAATGCCCGTTCTGGCGGTCAAATGATACCCCGTAATCCAACAGATCCGTGATGGCCGCCGCTCCTTCATGGATGATCGTGCGCACCGCCGCTTCCTTGCACAGGCCCGCACCGGCATCCAAGGTGTCGGCCACATGGTGTTCTTCCGAGTCTCCGCAATCGCGCTCCCCCACCGCCAGCACCGAGGCGATCCCGCCCTGCGCCCATGCCGTGTTCGATTCGTAAGCGTCTCCCTTGCTCACCACCACGACCGACCCGTAACGGGCCGCCCGCAATGCAAAGGAAAGCCCGCCAATGCCGGCACCAATCACCAGAAAATCCGCAGTCATGTGCCGCCACCATGCACTGCGTCACCCACCGACAAAAGCAAATTTGTCATTCTCCGTCTTGACCGGCCTGCCCATGGGACCGCGAGTCTCCAGACTCGCACGCCCATGAAATGCCAAGGCCTGGAGCCACCCACCCGTGGGCACCTACCGCCTGACATGTCACCCCGAAGACCTCCGCACCCTGCGCGAAGAAAGGGCCAGCGCTCACGCCGAACCCACCCGTTTTCTCTACGACGTAATCAAGGACATCCAGCACTGATTCCCCATTCGATTGATGAACTCCGATTGC
>JAPLUJ010000003.1 GCA_026397695.1 Verrucomicrobiota bacterium
CACGATGCCGCTGTGGCGCTCCAGCAACTGACCCGGCGTCATCACCGTGCCCACCGGTCGCCCGAGCTTCCTGCCCCGCCTGCGGGCATTCTCCAACCCTGATAGAATCCGCTCGCGCAGGGTCTCCCGTTCCGCCAGCGCCATCTCCGCCAGAACCGCAAGCATCATCCCCGCCGCCGGGTTGCGCTTGCCACCCTCAAGCATCGTCTCAACCCGCTGGCTGTGCCAGTAAAGCGAGACTTTGAGATCCAGCAACCGCTCCACGAACCCATCCACCTGTGAACCCAGCGCACGAACCCGGTCGAGCTTGTCGATCATCAGCGGCGACACCACCCGCACCCGTGCCCCGATCTCCGCCAACGTGGCAGGCCCAGGGCCGCCTGCGACTGCCTCCGGCCTCGCAACCCCATGCAGACGGCACAGACCATCCAGCGCCTTCAGCACCAACATGCCATACGCCGCCGACTTGGCCACCAAGGGCAACGACGTCGTGATCATATGCCGCAACATCTGATCGCAATGCGTCCGCACGTCGTGCAACTGCTCCTCGGGCACCTCGCCGTCCTGCACCTCTGCCACGATGCGGTGCCACTGCGCCAGCGTCCGACCGTAGCTTAAGTCCAACGCCTGCGCGCACTCACCCAGGCCCATGTGCTGATAGACGTGCAGCTCGATCAACCGGCGGCGGGTCTCGTAGCCACGCACCCGGTTCTTCTCCGTTCCCCGCCGCAGCGCACCCGGTTCTCCTCCGTTCCCCGCCGCAGCGCCGCCGGTTGGCGACCTGTTCCCTTCCCGCCCCTGCGACGCGATGCGGGGCGTGCCTTTTGCTGCGGTGCTGTCAATACATCCTCCTCTGGTGCGCAAGTCGGATCCCGGAATCGTGGTGATGGGTGACCAACGGGTGGAGATGATGCGATGGGGATTCCGGCGGAGTTTCAATCCGTCTATCAACAACGCCCGGTCGGACAAGCTGGAAAGCGGCATCTGGGCGGACCCGTATCGGCAACGCCGGTGCGTCATCCCCATGGCCTGCTACTACGAATGGGGGCCAACGCCAGGCGAGCCGAAGCAGGCGTATGAATTCAGTGCCACGGACGACGACTACCTATGGGCCGCCGGCCTGTGGGAACTCCAGCCCGAAGATGGATTCTGCTACACCATGATCACCACGGCGGCCCCGGCGGCGATGGCATCCATCCACGACCGCATGCCGGCCATCCTGTCGTCCGCCGAGATCCCTCGCTACCTCGCCCATGAGCCATGGACGATCAGAACCTACGACGGATCACTGACCGTCAGACCGTGCTCAAGTCCGCTGCCCCGGACGGGGATACGCAGCGAGCAACAGGAACTTTTCTGACCCAAGCATTGATGCGCACACGTCAGTGGAGGGCACAACCCAGAAGCACAACCGATCAACTGAACCTCCACACGAAAAACTCCACATGTTGCGCTCGCTCATCCGCGAGTGGTTAGGCAAGGTTGTCGGCAAGGAAGGTGAAACGCTCGACCGCCATGACCGTTGGCTGTGCATGATGTATCCACGGCTGGCGTTGCTGAAGCAGTTTCTATCCGATGATGGGGCGATTTTCATCTGTCTTGATGACAATGAAATCGGGCCGCTTCGGTTACTAATGGATGAGATTTTCGGTGGTGGAAATTTTGTTGCCACTGTTCTCTGGCAAAAGGTATATTCTCCAAAGAATTCGGCAAAACATTTTTCAGAGGATCATGAGGGACCCCTTAGGATGCCACTATTAGGGGGTATGGCAAGAG
>JAPLUJ010000726.1 GCA_026397695.1 Verrucomicrobiota bacterium
ACAAGAGTGACGAATCCTGAATGTCAAAACAATACGTTTTATTCCTTCAGAATTTTAATCAGAAAAAATGTGACAGACAAAAAGGGGGATGGGTGAGACAATGAAAACGGCGCAAGTTTCATGCTCTTCATGTTCGCGCCGCTGGGGATGCTCCAAAAGTGGAATGGTAGCAAATCAAGTAGCAGTTAGAATGCTGCCATCATTTGCCTAAAGTCGCAAGTCATTCATTTTAAGAGAGTACCGAGAGGGGAATTCGAATCCCCAAGGGTTGCCCCACTTGATCCTAAATCAAGCGCGTCTACCAATTCCGCCATCCCGGCATGTTTCATTTGCAACGACTTGTGACTTCACCCTAACAGCCGATGACCACCGCAAATGACCACCGCAAACGATTGCGCCTTGCCGTTTCGCGCCTGTTGTGCGACGAAGGATGGCATGGGCGAATGGAAACACGTTGGCGAGAATCTGGTCAGGCATTGGGGCGGAACGATTTATCTCCGGGCCAAGGTGGGTGGCAAGATTATTCGCCAAAGCCTGCAGACAGGGGGTGCCGGACAAAAAAGTTAAAGAAGCCAGATGGCTGGCTATTTTTTTGGCCTTGACAGTGTCTAGGCGCTAGACACGATGGCTCCCGATGAAACCACCATACCAATCCACCGAGCAGATCCGGCAATCCCTAGTGGAACAAATCGCCGCCATCACCACCATGCAGCCCGGAACCCTTGCCGAGGAATACCGCGAACACCCGGACGCCGACGGCAAGTGCGTGGTACGCCGTGGCCCGTACTTCAAGTACCAGTGCTGGCATGACGGCCGCAACCTCAGTCGGCGCGTGCCCATCACCCAGGCCGCCCAACTGCGCCAAGACATCGACAATGCCAAGCTCTTCGGCCAACTCACCGCGCAACTCGGGCAACTCAACATCCAACACACTCTCGCCCTGCGGGCTGCCGAAGCATCCACCGTCGACGAGGTGCGGGACGCCAAAAAAAACTCCACGCGCAAGCGTGCCAAGAAAGGTTCGGCGAAACCGAGGCATTCATCGCCAAAGCCAAGGCGCGACTTATAGTCCAAGGCCCCGGCGAAAGTCCGGAATGGATCGAACGTGGCCTGCGTGACGCACTGTTGCGCGACGGCAAGGGAATCGTCTCGGCCCTCTATAATGATCGCGCCCTCTTTCCCGACACGGCAAAGCCACGTGCCTTTGAAACCTGTTATCACGACCGCGGCATTAACGTCGAAACCCTCTTCGGAGGGATCCGTCTGTCGCGAAACTACTACCACCATAGTAAAAGCGGCACAGGGCGTTTTCCGCTCGATGACGCCCTCGGTCTGGAAGGCGGCTGCAGCCCCGCCGTCGCCCGGCTCATCTGCCGAGCCGCCAGCCTTGGCGCTTCTTTTGAGCAGGGCGCTGACGACCTCGCCGCCTTTGCTGGTTTGAGTTTTGATCCACGCGATCTGGGCCGCATGGTTGCCGCCGTGGCTCCAGGTTTGGTGGAGTCGCTCGCCAGCCTGGTCCCATCTGCCCTGCCGCAACCAGCCGCCGCCATTCCCGTCCTTTACGTCAGCGTTGACGGCACCGGCACGCCCATGCGCCGCGAGGAACTCGAAGGCCGCCCCGGCAAACAGGAGGACGGCAGCGCCCGCACCCGTGAGGCCAAGCTCGGCTGCGTCTTCACCCAGACCGTCACCGATGACCAAGGACGGCCCATGCGCGACCCTGGCTCCACCAGTTACGTCGGCACCTATCAGGGGTGCCGTGAGATTGGTGTCATGCTCCATCAGGAAGCCCGCCGTCGCGGTCTGGATCGCGCCAAGCAGGTCATCTATCTCGGCGACGGTGCCGCTTGGATCTGGGAGAACTTCCGCCTCACCTTTCCCGGGGCCGTGGGCATCCTCGACTTCTATCATGCAAGCGAACACGTCGGGCAGCTTGCCACCGCGATCCACGACGACGATCCGCTGTTAGCCGCCTCATGCCGGACCCGTTGGTGCCACGACATGAAACAAACAAGTCCCGCCGCGCTCCTCACGGAATCGCACGCCCTGCTAGATGGGCATCCCGAATGGTCCGAGACCAAACGCGCCGCCATCCAAAAGGAAATCGACTATCTGGAGAGTCATTCCAGCCGCACCCACTACGGCCGGTATCAAGCCAACGGTTGGTTCATCGGCAGCGGTGTCATAGAGGCCGGATGCAAAACCGTCGTCGGTCGCCGCCTCAAACAATCCGGCATGTTCTGGAGCGAGCCAGGCGCGGAAAACATTCTGAGCCTGCGCTGCCTGATGCTCGGACCGCACTTTGACGCGGCCTGGAAGGTCAGGCGCGAGATTCTGGCACAAAAACAACTCAGGGCCAGAAGATGGTTCGCCGAAGATGAAGCCGATGCGGCTTAACTTTTTTGTCCCGCACCCGTCGTCGAGTCCTTGCGAGGCGGCAAGGCATGTTAGGCTCACGCCATGTCATTGAAAAAACACCCCGGTCCCGGGGACGCAACGGACGGGCTTCTGATATGGCCGGCCGGGTTTTCGACCGTGTCCGCGGACAGCGTTCCGGCGATCATGAGCAGGCAGGCCGTGAACCCCAAAGTCATGATCGGACTGTGTTTCATCTCTGCTCTCTTTTTCCCACGGTATCCGTGGGCCCGGTGAATCCGGGACCTCCGGCGGCAACATAGCCATGGCTGGCGCCAGACTTGTCGGGACTGACCCAGAAAGCGTAAATGCCGCCGTTGTTCAGATGAAAACGGAACCGGATCGGCTTGCCGGCCACGGCCAACAGATCGGCCGAGCCCTTCCACGTGAGCGCTGCCAGCGTCTTGTCGCACGAGACCGGCTCGCAATTCGCGACGGTGAAGGGCTCGATCGCCTTGCCGTCTTTGTCGAGCACCTCGGCCTTCAGTTCGCCATGCGGACAGTCAGCGTTGACGAAGAGGTGCTTCCCCTTGAACGTCAGCGGCCTGGTGGTGAGCGTACCGCCCGTGTCGCCCGCGTGCATCGAGGCAAAGCCGTCGCGGCGCAGGATGGCCAGCCCGGCACTGCCGTTGCCGTGTCCGCCGGTGGCGTCCCTGGCCCTCGCCGACACATAGAAGTAGAGCTTGTCGCCGACGACGAGACATCCGCCGCCTGCGGACTGAATGTTGCCGAAGTTCCACGCGCCGTCTGCCCAGTTTGCCGCGATGAATCGTTCGCGATGCGGGCGGTCCCAATGGAACCCGTCGCGGCTGAACCCGAGAAGGATGTCACAGCGTTTCTGCAGGCGTTCCCGCGCGACGGTGTCATTTTCCGGTCCGGTCCAGATGGCAAAGAAGCCGAGCATCAGGCTCTCGTAGGGTGTGGCATCCAGATTGTACAATTGCGGTCTAATGGTCCCGTACTCTTCAACCGGATTGCGCGGATCGAGATCGTCGGCATTGGTCCAGAACACCGACTCGCCAGCAGCCGCCAGCCCCTGGTTCGGCTGGATCTTCTCCACGAGTTTCCCGGGATCGCGGTCTTCCATATAGGCGCGCGCCCGCCCGACATTTCCACCGTGAATCCGCTGGCTCAGACACCATACCTTGCGGAACGGATTGGAGAATATGGTCGCCCGGTCGCCCCAGATCGGCTTGGAAGCGACAGGCCCTGACCAGTGGATGCCGTCGCGGCTGGTCCGATAGATATAGCGCCAGCCGCCATGTTTCTCGGTGGCGAAGTACTTGAAGCGGGTGCCGGGATCTGCGGCCGCGTGATCGAGCCAGATGACGCTTGAATCATGATGGCTTATGTCCAGGATCACGTTGGATCCGTCCAGCTCCTTGCGCCGGCCATCGATGTCCTGCAAGGCGGGCTTCTCCCAGTGGATGCCGTCCTTGCTGACGGCGTAACCGAACCAGTGTGTGATCCATCCCTCGTTGCCGACGGCATACCCCATCTTGAACAGGTTGTCCGCAGGGTCGTGCCAGACCCCGCCGCTGTAGGGAAAAGCCACATTGCTTTTGCCTTTGATCTCCCAGGGCTTGTCGGGCTTGAGCACCGGATTCTCCGCATGGTATTCCGCGGAATGGAAGGTCCTCTTGAGCGTCGTCTCCTGGATCAGAAAATCATCGACGAAGAGCTGCCGTCCCACATCGATCGGAATAACCGCCGGTTGGTCTTTCAGATACGGAACCGGCATCGGTTCGCGGGGTAGGCCACTTCGTTTCGGAGGCCACTCGTCCGGCAGCACGATCCCGTTGTACAGGGTCTCGGCTGCGCGTGCCATGCCGCTTACGGCCAGCAGGCACAACAGAACCGCCACCCACCCGTTCACGCCACACATTGCAGCAATCGTTCCTCTTGTCGTATCTGTCGCTTTTTTTTCACACATATTCGCTAAGACCGAGACCATTACCGTATCCTACGCCACCATCAAGCTCGGAATCGACGCCCGGATCCACAGAGCGATTACCGGGCATCATATAGGTCACGGACAGAGTCACGCATGAGAATGATGATCGTGAAGATGCCCAGAACAGTACCCACCGGAACCTGAAAGCAGTTGATGGCTCCAACAACCAGCGAAAACATGCGATTCCGCCTTGCGTTGATCCACAGGCCCGAGAGCAGGTTGCAGACGCTTCCAAGGATCAATAATGCGCCGAATATCAGATAAAACCATTTGAAGAACGCAAAAAACTCCTGCGGTGGAGGCCCGCCCTTCTGACCTTCCCACATCCTGGGATTGAACATGATGTGGCTCATCATCGCGTAATGCAGGATCAAGAATCCGATCCCAAGAAATGCAAAACCCGCTACCACAAAGTGGAAAACGGCCAACAGCTTGAGATGGTCGGCATCTGTCTTTCGCGGGTCACCGATGGAAGGTGGGTGTTCGTTCATGGGTGGTTGCTGGGGTTCGTCAATGTTTGAGTGCTCCTACGGGCGCGAGTGAAGCGTGGTTGAAGTGAAGTTGAAATGCTTATGGCCCGTTAGGAAGCACGCCTCTTTGGTTATTTTGCGAAGACATGGTCGGGATCGTAGGAGAATCTCTGAAACGCCTGCTCTCGAAGCCACCAAGCGAATTCACAAGTTCGGCTTCTATCGGTTCTCACTACTTTCAGCAAGCCTATTCCATCCCAATTCTCTATGCCCGCCAGGCGCCGGGTGGCGCGAACAGGATGGTTCGTCTCAAACCCAGTCCGCGCACAGTAATTCCGCCTGATCCAGCACGGTTTTGACCGCTTGATCTTGGAGGTCCGGCGGGTAGCCGTATTTGTTCAAGATGCGTTTCACCATCACGCGGATGCGGGCGCGGGCGCTTTCGCGCAGCGTCCAGTCGATGGTCACGCTTTTGCGAACCTGCTTGATGAGTTCCGCGGCGATCACCTTGAGCTTGTCGTCGCCCATGGCTTTCACGGCCGAATCGTTCACTGCGAGTGCGTCGTAGAACGCCACTTCGTCATCGGTTAGGCCGAGGTCCACGCCGCGCTTGGTGGCGGTGTCCATTTCCTTCGCC
>JAPLUJ010000291.1 GCA_026397695.1 Verrucomicrobiota bacterium
CTGGCTTGAAATCAAACCGGCCCTGCCCGGCAAACTGCGCTGGAAGGCCCAGAACATCGCCGCGTTTTTACCCGACCAAGCGCCGGCTATCAGCACCACTTATACATTCTCGATTCCCAAGAACCGCCAACACCTCGACTCCTCGCCCGTTCCCGCCGGCAAATTCACCACCCTCGCCACGGAGGATTTCCGCATCGTTTCCGCCACCTCACCTGACCGCTGGTCCGCCGATTACTCCGCCTCCACCAGCGAGTGGATGGTGATATTCAACGACGCAATCGATCCCACTGCGGCGTCCGCCTTTGTGACCTTCGCATCCAAGTCCGGCCAGCGCGTGGCCGCCCAACTGGAACGCCCCACCTTCAACCGTGCCGGCTACCACGCCACAAATCAAAAACCCTGGGCCGCCCGCTGGGGCAATCCATCCACCGGGAAATCCCCGCCAGACGCCCTCCTGCCCCATGGCTTCATCGCCAAACCGATCAGCCCCTTGCCTCCCGGCGAGGCCTGGCAGTTGTTCGTCCTCAAAGGCCTGCCTAACACCTCCGGCATGGCGCGGCTGAAAGAGGATTCCGCCTACGAAATCGGTACCATCGCGCCCTTCCGCATCACGGAAATCAAGTCCTGTATCATCGCCGACCAACCACGCAAAATCATCGTCACCTTCAACCATCCCGTCCCGAAAATCCTGCCACCTGATTTCCTCACCTCCTGCGTGACCATCACGCCGCGCCCGCAAAACCTCAAGGCCGTCATCGATAAGGACCAACATAATGACATCGAGTTCACCGGCGTTCTAGCGGAAATCGACAAGTACTCCGTCACCATCAAACCACCGTTCACCTCCCGCGACGGACTCGCGCTGGAAGCCGCACGCACCACTGCCGTTGCCTTCGAACACCTGGACCCGGAATTGACCCTGCCGTCCGACAACCAGGCCCAGCTTGCCGCTGGCTGCCGGAGCTACCGCGTCCAAACCGTCAACCTCGCCAGCCTCCATGTGCGCATCAAGAAACTCGCCAACAACGATCTGATCCGCGCCTATCAGGGATACTGCAATTACACCGGCATCGGCCCTAACGGAAAAGCCATCACCCCCACCGCCCCGCTGCCATGGTCACTGGTGGTCGGTGAGACCATCGTCGAGAAAGACATCCCGCTCGGCAACCCGATCGACACCTCCAAGGAAATCACCCTGCTGTGGGATCAACTCCTGCCCAAGGAACTGCGTCACGCGGCACTCTTCCTCGATATCACCGGCACCCCGCTGCCCGGTGCGGATAGCCAGGGCCGCTCTAACACCCAGGCACTCATCCAACTCACCGACATCGGCCTGGCATGGAAATTCACCGCCAACGAAGCGCTCGTTTACGCGTTTTCCTGCACTACCGGCAGCCCCCTGCCAGACGTGAAAATCCAGCTTTTCGGCGATGACTGCCGTGCTCTCGACGCGGTCACCACCAACGCCTCCGGCCTCGCCACCGTGCCCCGCCCGGATGCCGTTCGCCACCTCCTCGCCGCGCTCGGCACCGATGCGTATATCACCGCGTTCGATGCCACCCTCGCCACCGTCGGCCTCTGGCATTTCCCGGTCCGCTACGCCTGGAACAAACCCCCGGAGTCAGTTAGAAAGGCCTTTCTGTTCACCGACCGCTCGCTCTATCGGCCCGGCGAAACCGTCCACCTCAAAGGGATCCTCCGCACCCTCCACGGCAATGCCATCGAACGCGTGAAACCAAGCCCCGCCCGCATCGTCATCCTCGACCCCACCGAAAAGGAAATCTTCAGCCAGCCGATCACCATTTCATCTAACGGTTCATTCGATTTCTCCCACACGCTCGCCCCATCGCAAACCGGCACCCACTTGATCCGCCTCGAATTCCCCGACGAACTCGCCGCCGCAGAAGCCAACGAGGAATCCGCTGATGGATCCGACGACAGGGACTGGCAGAAAAAGGAAAACATCAGGGCCAGTGCACGCTTCGAACTGCCGCTACGCGTCGAGGAGTTCCGCCGCAACGCCTTCGAAATCACCCAGACCATCCCCACCCCAGACATTGGCGCCAAGACCGTCACCGCCAAACTCGACGCGAAATACTATCAAGGCCAGGCGGTGGCCGCCGGCGCAGTGAAACACTACAGCCGCGTCACCGCGAAAAACCCCTACCCCGAACGATTCCGGGATTTCCTCTTCGGCAACCACCGCTCTTACGACCGGGGTTATTGGTATCACTATTTCGGCTATCAGGATAACGATAACGAATATTCCACCAACCACTCCACCCAACTGCAGGGGGAAACGCAACTCTCCGCCGATGGCACCGCAACCCTATCTATCGAAATCCACCATGCCGATTTTCCCACCCCGCAGGATGTCGAAATCTCCTCGGAAGTCACCGATGCCAACCACCAGACACTCACCGCCAGTACCACCACCACGGTGCACCCGGCAGCCGTCATCGTCGGCATCTCGCGCATCGACAAACTCATCCGCGCCGGTGAACCGGTGGCGCTCAAAATCGCCGCCATCGATCCCGATGAACAACCGTTCAAGCAGCCGCTCAAACTCACCGCCACCCTCACCCGCGAGGTCAACAACCCCGTCAAATCCCAAACCCCCGCCGGAGAAACCACCACCCGCAACGATGTGACCGAGGAAACCGTCACCACCTCCGAAATCACCCTCGACCCCGCCGCTTCCGCCCGCGACGGACAGGTATTCTCCATCACCCCGAAATCCAACGGCCTGCATTTCCTCACCCTCCGCGGCTCCGACCCCCAAGGCCGGCCCTGCGCCACCACCATCAACTTCCATGTCTACGGCACCAACGAATTCCCGTGGCTCTATGAGGACGGCATGCGCGTGAAACTCGTCGCCGAAAAAAAATCCTACCAGCCGGGTGAAACCGCGCGCGTGCTCGTGCTCTCGCCCATCGAGGGCACCGCGCTCGTCACCGTGGAGCGCGAAAAAGTCCTCCGCTCGTTCCTCATCCAACTCAAGGCTGACAACCCGGTCATCGAAATTCCCCTATCAGACGAGGACGCTCCCAACGCTTTCGTTTCCGTGCTCATCGTCAAGGGTGCCAAGGAATCCGCCCGCAAACACAAGGCCCCCCAACTCCGCCTCGGATATTGCGAACTGCTCGTCACCAACCTCCGCGACACCCTCGCCGTCACCTTCAACCCACCCGCTGACAGCTACCGCCCGGGCGATGATGTCACTCTATCAGGCGCGGTCGCGCTCGCCGGCGGCAAGCCCGCCGCCGGTGCCGAAGTCACACTTTACGCCGAGGACGAGGGCACGCTCGCCGTGATGGGATACGCAACCCCCAATCCAATGGAGCATTTCTATCAACCCCGCAACCTCGGCGTGGAGGCCGGCACCTCGTTCGAGTCATTCCTATCAGAAGACCCGGAAATGCAGGGCTTCAACAACAAGGGCTTCTTCATCGGCGGCGGCGACGGCGAGGATCCGGCCAAACTCGCCAACCTGCTGCGCCGGAACTTCAATCCATGCGCCGCCTGGACCCCCTCCCTGATCGCCGATGCCGCCGGTAAATTCTCCCATACCTTCAAGCTCCCAGACACGCTCACCCGCTACCGGGTCATCGCCATCGTTCATCATGAGGTCACCCGCTTCGGCCATGCGGAGTCCGCCATCGTCGCGAAAAAAGACCTGATGCTGGAACCGAAAGCCCCGCGCTTCGCCAACCAAACCGACACCATCCACCCACAGGTGCTGGTGCAAAACGCGTCCCGCTTCGCCGGTACATGGAAAATCACCTTCAACGCCCACGCTTCTAACGGAACACCGGTTTGCCGCGCGCTTGGCGCCACCACGGAAACCGTCACGCTAGCTGCCGGTGCCTCCACCACCGTGGTCTTCCCCACCCTCGCGGAAACCACCGGTGAAGCGGTGCTCACTTGGCAAGCCACCCCCGTTTCACTAACCAACGGCATCATCGGCGCACCCGGAACACGCAACCTGTTTGATGCCGTGGAGGCACGCTTCCAGGTGCTCTATCCGATGCCGCTGCTCCGCCAGGTGAAGTTTGTCAAACTCGATCGACCAGGTGCCCGGGCCGACCTGCGCAAGGTGCTCGACGCCACACTGTTAGACGGCAGCGGCACCATTGATCTCGAGTTCGCCCGCTCGCCGCTGGTCGAGGCCGCCGGTTCCATCGACTTCCTGCTTCACTACCCGTACGGTTGCGTCGAGCAAACCACATCCTCGCTCATCCCATGGTGCGCCGTGGATTCCCTCAAAGACGTCATCCCCGCCTTCGCCAAACTGCCGGACAAAAAGGTCCGCGCCGCCATCCAGGCCGGTGCCGATAGACTGCTCACAATGCAACTTCCTAACGGATCGTTCACCTACTGGCCGGGCGGCACCGATACCGTCGATTGGGCCACACCCTACGCCGGCATGGGCCTCATGCTGGCCTCCGCGTCAGGTGCCAGAGTGCCCGATTCCGCCATCGAATCACTCAAACAATACCTCATCGAAAGCCTGCGCGGCCTCGCCACCACCAAGTCCGCTTACGCGCTCGAATCCCACGCCCGCACGCTCCTCGTGCTGGCACTCGCCGCCGCGCCCCAACCCGCCTATCAGAACGCGATGATCGACCGCCTGGCACAACTGACACCCGCCGCCCGCAGCATGTCGGCCGCCGCCATCGCCGAGGCAAACCCGGATAACAATACCAAGCTCGCCACCGCCCGTTCCGTCCTCACCTCCAAAGTGCCCCTCACCCTCAAGGATGACGATTGGATGCCATGGTCGCCGGACAAGGCGCTCGAGTTGATCGCCTGGCTCGCCATCGCACCGGATGGCCCCGAGGCCACGGCCACGCTCGACCGCCTGCTCAACGAACGCAACCCCTACGGCC
>JAPLUJ010000504.1 GCA_026397695.1 Verrucomicrobiota bacterium
CATGCAGGTGGGGGTCGGACATGATGTGGTGGAGGGTCCATGGCAGGCGCAAGCTCCAGTTGTGGTTGCCGGCGGTGCCGGGGTGGTTGATGCGTTCATTGAGGCCGAAGAGTTCGGTGACCATCACGGCGGCATAGCGGGAGTTAGAGGCTAACAAGGATTGGATGAGGCGCAGGCGGATGCCTTCGGTGAAGGGTGGCCAAGACTCTGGACTGGAGATCGGGATGCCGGCGAATTCCGATAGAACGCGGAGGGCGTTGTGGGCGTTCTGCTGTTTCTCAGCGGACTGCCCGGTGGGATTATCGAGATACTGTTGGATGACCCGCTGGCACTCGCGCCAGATGCCGCACACCGGATCGTGGTCGTGGGTGGAGTATGTGGCGAACGAATTTTCCGGAAAATGATCGCCGGGCAAGGGATGGCCGGACGCATTGCAATCCCAGTGCGGAATCCGGAATCCGGCCATGCCCAGCTCGGCAAGATGGGGTCGCACGTAATCTGGAATCCAGCCGAGATCCTCGGCAATGACTGCGGCACCGTTGGCGGCAGTTAGAACGGCCCGTAGGCGTATGTCGCCATCGGCGCGGTTGGCGGCTTTGTTGGCGTGGGTGTCGTCGGGCCGGGGAAACCAGCGCGGCAGGCGCCCTCCTGTTAGGGCGGCGGCTTGCTCGCCGGAGAGCCCGAGAAACTCGTGGTTGCGTTCCGGCATCCACGGGAAGGCATAGATCCGGTAGAATCCCAGAATGTGATCGAGGCGGAAGATCTGGAAAATTCCGGTGAGGCGGGTGATGCGTGTCCGCCACCAGGAAAATCCGTTAGATCGCATATAATCCCAGCGATAGAGCGGCACGCCCCAGTTCTGGCCCCATTGTTGGAAAAACGGGTCATTCTGGCTCAAGCCCTCGGGTGGGGAGCCCGCGCACCAGTGGAGGTGGAATTCGTCGCGGTGGAAAAAGACATCGCTGGAATGCCAACAGATGCCGATCGGCACATCGCCCATGAGTTTCACGTTGCGGGAATCCGCATGGGCTCGCAGCGCACGCCATTGGCGGTAGCACAGCCACTGGACGAAAGCGAAAAACCCGCAGCGGTCATCAATGGCCGCTGCGTCGCGGAGGCGCAGTTTGGCCACATGGTCACGGGCTTTCTGTGGCGTTTGACAGGATGCCGGCCAGTGGTTCCAGATCAGCGATTCCCCGTGGTGTTCCATCAACAGGCGGAACAGGCAGTAGTCGTCGAGCCAGGCGGCTTCTTGTTGTTTGAATTGTGTGAACTCTCCGGCCAGGCACGGGTCGGCGCCCGCGAACCTCGACCATGCCAGTTCGAGCAAGCTGCGTTTGGCGCGTCTCACTGCCGGATAGTCAACCTGCGATGCGTGCAGCGCGGGACCCAGATCGTCGCGGGCCTGCGCAATATCCCCGGCAGCGAGGCCGGGGATTTCGGATGGGGCGAACGTCAGATAGATTGGATCGAGCGCGGCGGAGGAAATAGCGCTGTAAGGGCTCTCATCCGGGCCGTTTTCGTGAATCGGGAGAAGCTGGATGAAACTGACGCCGTGATCGGCGGCCCAGTCGATCCATTCGCGCATGGCAAGCGTATCTCCGATGCCGAGATCACCGTCGCGGCGTGGCGAAAAGGCGGGGATCAGGATGCCAGCCTGGCGGTTTCCGGATGCATGCATGGCGGGACTTTGGCAGGACTAACGAGCGCGTAAATCCCGAAATTCCGCTCCATTGCACCCACCGGAGCGGACGTGACTCGTGCCTGAATGGGCCGGGCATAATCCCGCCGCAAGAAA
>JAPLUJ010000697.1 GCA_026397695.1 Verrucomicrobiota bacterium
CCATCTGCATCGGGGAAAATCCGCATCTTCGCGGTTTTGGCGGCCAGCCATTGCACATCCGCGGAAGTGTCGCCCTGCGCCACACCTAACAGCACCAGCAAGCCCGCGCCGATGCGCGAAACTTCGCGCCCGTCAACCACCACCGCCGCCTCCAGCACCCGTTGGATGACCGCTCGCATGGTGTCTATAATGCGCAACTCACTGTGGCTGCTCGTTCCCTGGATTGGGCGCATCCTGATCATGTGGATTCGGCCGCATCGGACGCACGGGCCGCCCCCCCGGTGGCATCTGAGGTGGCGGTGCATCCTGAGGTGGCTGCGCTTGCGGTGTGTGGGGAGGTTGGGGGCTGTGTTTGGGGGTACGATCCGCCTTCAGGTCGCGGACTTGGTTGCGGAGTTCCTCCAATTCGCGGCGGAGTTGATTCAATTCATTCTTGAGCGCGGCGACGGCATCGGGACGATTGTCATTACGGGAAGCTTGGCCTTCCGGACGCCGGGATTCGGCCTCGAGGCGTCCGATTTCCGCCTGGGTTTGGGCGGCCATTTTCTCGAATCCTGCGGCTTGGAGAAGCTCTGCGGCTTGGCGCAGGTGTTGGATTTTCGCAGCGGGGGGCTGACCGGCGCGATCCGGGGCATGTTTGTCGGTTTGACGTTCGGGTGGTGGTGGGGGCTCTGGATGGCGGTTGTCCCTTTCCTGCGCGGAGAGGTTCACGGGATTCATCAGGAAGCCGACGAGCGCGGCTGTGCTCAGGATGTTCGGGCGGAAAAATCGTGGTGTTTTCATGGCAGTGGGATGGATTGCGTGCAACGGGGCTTGGGTGAAACCCCGGAACGGTCGTAAAGTTTTGCCCATAATTCCTCTTTGCACACCGGACGCATTCCCCTAGACATCCGCTCGACATGAGTCAAATCGTTCTTCTTTTCTCCGGACAAGGTGCCCAGAAAACGGGCATGGGCAAGGACTTCGTGGAAACTTCCGCCACAGCCCGCGACATGGCCGCCAAGGCCGATCAAACCCTTGGATTCGCGCTTTCGGAAATCATGTTCGAGGGGCCTGATGAGGTGCTCGCGAAAACCTCCCGATGCCAACCCGCGCTTTACCTCCATGGCTTGATGGCGCTCGCGTTGATCCGCGAGCGGTTGCCGAATCTCACTCCAGTTGCCGCCGCCGGACTGTCGCTCGGCGAGTTCACCGCCCATGCCGCCGCCGGAACATTCACGTTTGAGGACGGCCTGCGCATCGTCGGCAAGCGCGGTGTTTTCATGGAAGAAGCCTGTCTTGCCAGCGAAGGTGCCATGGCCGCATTGATCGGCGGTGAGGAAGACCAGATCCGGGCGCTCGCCGCTGCGGTGGATGTGGATATCGCCAACTTCAACGCTCCCGGCCAGATCGTGCTTTCCGGCACCGTTCAGCGCATCGCCGCGGTGTTAGCCAGAGCCAAGGAATTCGGCATCCGCCGCGCCATCAAACTCAATGTCGCGGGGGCCTATCACTCGCGCCTGATGCGTAGCGCCCAAGACCAGTTGGCTGCCGAACTGACCGGTCTGTCGATCCGCAAGCCCGCCCTACCCGTCGTCTGCAACTTTGCGGCGACTGTGGTGTCCGAGGCCGCCGGGATCCGCTCGATGCTCGAACAACAGGTCACCGGATCGGTCCGCTGGACCGCTTCGATCCAGGCACTTGCCGCCATGGGACACCGCCAATTCCTTGAACTAGGTCCCGGGAAAGTCATTGCCGGCTTGGTCGCGAAAATCGATAAAGACCTCGTTGTTCATTCGGTGGAGGATCTGCCGAGCCTGGAAACCGCCGTTGCAGCACTCTCCTGAAAAAATCTCCGGGAAATATTTCCGCCGCAGGTCAAAAAATGTGTTGCGCACAAACGGGCGGCCCCATAGCGTCCGCCCCACCGAACAGGACATGGAGCGGTAGCTCAGTTGGTTAGAGCGCCAGCCTGTCACGTTGGAGGCCGCGGGTTCAAGTCCCGTCCGTTCCGCCATCCTGTTCGAAAAATCCACCCCGCCAGCAATGGCGGTTGGTATGGGTTAGGGATCCAAGCACTTCCAGACACGCTTCACGGACACCTTGACGGAACCCTGGCCCCGGCTCACGAGGCCGCCCCGACCGCCGGATTTGAAGGATTGGATGGTGTCCAGTTCCTCCTTGAGAATTATCGGATAGACCAGCGAGAGCCAGATTTTTCCAGATTGGATGGTGACCTCCTCGTCGATGAAGCGGCCTTCGAAATCCGGGAATGACTTGCGTGTGTAGTCGCCGGAGATCGCGAACACGCCGCAGGGATGTCCTTCCACGGGTTCGAAGGATTCGAGCTTGAGCGTCAACGAGCCCTTCGCATTCCCGGCTAACAGCATGGGCAGGGCGTCGCCGGTCACGACCAGTGGGTCCCCCACCTTGAAGCGGTGCTTCGCGAACCACAACGGCCGCGATGCCAACGCGTTTTCTATCAGAAGCTGATCAAACACCGGAGCCAGTTCCTGCACCAGCGCCGCAGCCCGGAAATCACCGCGTTGATCCGCCCCCCAGGATTTGCCGGTCTTGCGGAAGGTCACGGGCTGGGCGGCGGACGACGGCGCCTGGGTCGCCTTGGGCGCGGTGTTTTGCTTTGCCTCCGGCTTGTCGGAGACGGGCAACGCAAAATCCGCTTGTTCGAGAGTGTAGCGGATCATGTCGCCCACACGTTTGAATTGAGTGAGGGTGGTCTGGGTGCCCTTCAACACATCCGCCTGCTTGCCGATGGCGGACGACTGATAGAACCGGCCGGACATTTCATGGCGGCGCGTGATGGTCACTTCGAGATGCGATGGAAACGGCAAATCCTTGCGGAAAACCGCCCCTTCAGCGGTTTGATCGACGAGTTGCTGAAGTTGTGCGTCCACCTTGGAACTCTCGCGGTCATCGGCTTGCCCGGTGATTTTGTCCTTCATCGCAATCGATGATTTGGCGGCAAGGCTTTTCACCTTGTCGCACGAGGCGGCTACAATAACGACGAGCAGGAGGGTGATGAGTCTGGCTGGCATGTTGTTAGGCGGTTTTACCGCAGTTGAGGTTCTGGTTCATTTCGATCGCCGGATTAAGTTCGCTGGATTCTCCGACGATGACGGCCGGCACGCCCGCGACGGTGGTGTGGGGTGGCACATCGTTGAGCACCACGCTGCCGGCCCCCACTTTCGCGCCGGTGCCGATTTCCACCCGGCCGAGGATTTTCGCGCCCGCGCCGAGCAGCACTCCGGAGCGGATGATCGGATGGCGTTCGCCCGCCATTTTGCCGGTGCCGCCGAGCGTGACTTCATGCAGGATCGACACATCGTCTTCGATGATGGCCGTTTCGCCTACGACAAAGGAAGTGGCGTGGTCGAGGAAGATGCCGCAGCCGATGCGGGCGGCCGGATGGATGTCCACGGCGAAGGATTCGCTGGCGATGCTTTGCAAGTAAAGCGCCAGCCAGCGCCGTCCACCGTGCCGAAAAAGAGCAGCGGCTCTAACAGCGAGAAGCAGGCGGCATCCCGTTCGAACATGGCGAGCATGTCGCGCATCACGCGGGGAACGATGTGCGGATACTTGGCGAAAACGTCGGTGAAAAGTTGTTCCATGGTGTCCCGGGGCATGTCCTCGCGTGCCATGCGCCGGGCCAGATGGGCACCCAATGCGGCAGCGAGCGTGGCGCGCGAGAGGATCACATCGTCCACCAATTGCTGCAGCGTCGGCTCTTCGGCGACCATGCGCCGGGCCTCACCGCGCAACGATTCCCAGGCATTCCCGAGGTCCACGGATTTTCCGGTGCACAGTTTATCGGCATTCATGCTCGCCGGTTGGGTTGCGGTCTGTTGGGATTGGCTCATGAAAATATCGCAGAAATTGGAATACGCATGCCGGGCGTTGGCGCAGCTCGCGCAACACCATGACGGACGAACTCTTACACGTCTTGAGGACTTAGCGCAACGAGAAGCCGTCTCGGCGAACTTTCTAGTGCAAATTCTCAACGATCTCCGCCGCGCCGGCCTCGTCGAGAGCCGCCGCGGCAAGTCCGGCGGCTACCTGCTCGCCCGCATGCCGGCCGCCATCACCCTGCGTCATGTGGTGGATGCCGTGGACCCTTCGTTGCTCCAATGCTCGGTGGCCCGCGAAGGCGAATCCGGCCAGTCCGTCCGCCACGCCTGGGATCAGATTTCCTCAGCCCTCCAGCAGGCGCTTGATTCCATCAATCTGGAGACCCTCGCTCATAATCCTGGCGGACCGATGTTTCACATCTGAGATGGTCTCTTCCGACCTGTGATTGCGCCACCCGGCAATGCCGCAAAACGAGCGTTCGGTGGCTTTATTAAGAAAAGTAAAATATTTTGTTGGATGAATGAAGTGGTTTATGGTAAAGCGCGCGCATCTTTCCAACCACCCGCACCCATGGCTACCGCTACCGAACACACCCACCACCTTAGAATCCGTTCGACACAAATGGAAATGCAGCCCTCCGGCCTGGCTGATCGCACCGAGGATTACGACCGCAAACTCAAGGATGCCCAAGAGGAATTGGATCGCATCCAAGAGCAACGCGAGCATCTGGAACGCCAGAAACAAGAACTCGAGGAACTGACAAACCGCAAACGCGCCTTCGTGACCCATCAGACCGAACTGACGGAAAAGCTCACCTCGTCGCTCACGCTCATCGATCGCGTCTTGTTTGAAATCCGCAACGAGGCCGAGGATGTCGAGCAGTGCCGCACCTGCTTCGCCGCCCACCTCGACAAAATCCAGAAATTCAACCCTGATAACTGGACCCGCGAAAACCTCTCCGACAAACTGGAGCGGGCAACCATGGCCATTGATCTTGCCGAAGACGACTATGACCAGGCCGCCGCGCATTTCGAAGGGAGTCGCAGCGGAGCGATTTTCGGGCGGGCGTCCAAACGCAAGCGGGTTCACAAAAACCACGCGGCGGCATCCGAATTCATGTCCAATCTCCGCAACGGCTTTGCCTTCAATCTGCCGGTGTTCGTCCTCGGCGGCGTGGCACTTGTTATCTATCTGTTAAAATAACCGCCACGTCCCGCCATGAGCCGCAACACCCGCAGCATGGAAGAACTGGAGTTGGCTAAAATCCGCGAAACGGAACTACAACTCCTCAAACGCGAGAGGGAATCCGCTGAAATCCGCGAAAGAATCGCCCGCGAACGCCGCGAAAGCGATGTCACGATGCCGCCGCTTGAAGGCATCCAAGACCGCAAGGATAGAATCCAGCATGAACAGTCGTTCTCTCGCGGCGAAGTCGTCAACATCCTGCGCACCCAGAACCGCAGCCTCATGCTGCTGCTGCTGCTAGTCACCGCCACCTGCACGCTCGTCTGGTGGGGCTTCACACTCATGCAGGGCGGTTAGCGGTGTTGTTTGCCGCGCTTGGTTTTGAGCAGCGTCTGGAGTTCCGGCCATTGTTCGCGGCTGACGATGTGGCCGACACATTCCGGTTTGCCGCACCGACACGGATGTTCTTCATAACAATCCACGTCAAAGCCGTAATCATAGGTGAGTTCCTCGTCCGGATGGATGTCGCGCAGCGCGTGAATGAAAATCCGCCGGCCCTCGATCCATGCCTCGCAATTGGGCGAGCACGAATGGTTGATCAACCGCGCCGTGTTCCATGGCACGTTGCCGTCAATGTCGAAGTTCTTCGAAAGCGTGAAAATATAGACCGCCGCATCACCGGTTTCCACGGACTTGGCATGCTGGGTCAGCCCCCGGCGTGCGCTCTGGTTTTTATCGATGATTTCGCCGACATACTCGCAGATCCGGGTTTTTTTCGGGATGAAACATCTGGCATACACCCCGCGACCGTGAATCTCCGACCCGCGAACATCACAGTAGGGGCTCTGCCCCCGCTGCCACAGTGCGAGCAGTTTGCGGTGGAGAGCTTTCCGCTGCATGACTTGATTGCTGCTTGCCGCCATGACGTATTTCTAACGTGACTCGTGCTGCTCCACCGGCGGCAGTTCCATGTTTTGTGGCAGTGTGACGAAAAGTCCGCGCAAATCGTTCACATTGAGGGCCGCACCATCAATGAAGGTCCAATCGTTCTTGCCCTTGTCGGCAATCGCAACCTGATAGCCGATGCTCTCGATCACCAGCGGCTTCGGGGTTCCTTCCCGCATGATCCGGATCTTTCTAACAGTCGGCACCAACACCAACCACTTGGTGAAAACCAATTTCTCGATGTTCACCCCGTTTTCCTTCACCACTTTTTTGCCGGGGGCGACCTCATACGAACGCGGTTGTCCTTGCGGCTTGAAAGAAATCATGCTGATGCCCTGCTGCACCATCTGTGCCGCCACGGTGGCCAGTTGTTTCTCAAGGGCATCCATGCCGCCCATGCGCTTGGCGGCACGCTCCTTCCACAGCGGATTCATCCGCTCCACCGCCATCTGATAGTGCCCGAGCACCACCTCATCGCCCAGCTTCGCCACGGCGGCCACGGCGGCGGCTTCCACTTGCGGTGGCACCGGTTCACTGATGACCTCGCCTTCCGCAGGCGGTGGCGGGGGGGCGGGCTTTTTCTGGGCCAGTGCAAGTCCACAGGACAATGCCATGGCAACGCACAAAGATACGAAGCGCTGCGGTTTCACGCGGCAAGAGATGCCTTCTTCCCCGTCCCGAGTCAAGCGTGGCGACCTTGTGGTCCCGTCGGGTTGTGCAAATTCTTCGGCGGGGCCACCATTTGTCTTGCCAAGCCCGTGCTGTGGGGTATTCTTCCGGCGCAACCATCAACCAAGGACGGTCTGGCAAGCGCTGGATCCATCCCCTAAGAACATGAGCGAAAAAGACATCAACCTAAAAGACTATAAACTCCATGAAGGTGACACCGGCAGCGCCCCTTATCAAGTGGCACTCCTCACCCAGCGGATTTTCCACCTGACGGACCATCTGAACCTTCACAAGAAGGATTTCTCGTCCCGCCGCGGCCTCCTGACCATGGTTTCCCAGCGCCGCAAGTTGCTGGACTTCATCAAGAAAGGCTCCGAGGAGAAATACCTGCAAGTCATCCAAACCCTCGGACTTCGCCGCTAAACACTTTCCGCCAGGCCGCCACGGGAATATCACCCGTGGCGGTCGCGCGAAAACGCCCCGGGCACACATCCGTTCCGCCCGGGACGCAGGTCATTGCAACCACCGCTCCGTTAGATCTGGACGGCAGGTATTGTCCTGAAAAACCGAATGCCCACCCGGCACCCTGTCGGGTTGGCTGTATGCACCACAAAAAGAAGAAACAAGAAAAGAACAACCATGAATATTCACACCCTCACGAGCGACATTGGATCCAATCCGATCACGTTCGAAACCGGCAAACTTGCCAAACTCGCCGACGGTGCCGTTACCGTCCGTTGCGGTGACACGATCATCCTGGTCACCGCCGTTTCCGCCACCAAGGTGAAAGCCGGCCAAACCTGGTTCCCGCTATCCGTGGAATATAAGGAAAAAGCCTCCGCCGCCGGCGTTTTCCCCGGTGGCTATTTCAAACGCGAAGGCCGCCCCACCGAAAAGGAAATCCTCACCTGCCGCATGACGGACCGCCCCCTGCGTCCGCTCTTCCCGAAAGGATATTTCTATGACACCCAGCTCATCGCCATCCTGCGCAGCGCCGATGGTGAAAACGATTCGGACATCCTCTCGATGAACGGTGCTTCGGCCGCCCTTTGTCTGTCAGACATTCCCTTTGCCGGCCCGATCGGGGCGGTACGCGTCGGACGTGTGGACGGTCAGTTCGTGATCAACCCGACCCACGACGAGCGCGCTGACAGCGATCTCGACCTCATTTACGTCGGCGACAAGACCAACGTCATCATGATCGAGGGCCAAGCCGACGAGATCCCAGAAGACCAATTCATCAAAGCTCTC
>JAPLUJ010000255.1 GCA_026397695.1 Verrucomicrobiota bacterium
CTTTGGTATAGTTGCCACTGGCGTCGGTCGTGACGGTGAAGACCGGGCTGGCGGACGCCCCTGCGGATCTCGAGAAATAGACCGAGGCACCGGAGACCGGCGTGCCGTCGCTGACGCGGGTGACCGTGCCGGTGACGTTGGCGTTAGAGACCAGGGTGAAGTTGACTCCGGGCACGGCGGTCGTGTTGACGGTTACAACCTGGTCGGCAGAACTGTTATAGGCGCTGGACGCGGCCGCGACATACCATGTGCCGGTGGTCACTCCCCTGCTGTAATTTCCGCTAGAGTCGGTGGTGGTCGTGACGATCGGGTGTGCGGACGCGTCGGCGACATCGGAAAAGGGCACGGTCGCCCCGGCGATGCCCGTGCCAACGGCATTGATGACCCGGCCTGAAATGTTGTAGAGAGTCGGGGTGGTGCCGGTGGAGGTGACGGTGGCATAGTTCACCCACTTGGTCCCGCTGTAGGTAAAGAGGTGTCCCTTCACGGTCACATTCTTGAGCGCGAGCGAGGGGTCGGTCACCCAGCGTGCGGTTGCCGGCCTGATGCCGATGGTCGCTCCGCTGGCCAGGTCCTTGACATCATAACTGTCCGTATTGACCCGCATCACCGTGCCGCTGAAGCTGGCCAGATAATGGTCTTGCAGTGTCGCCAGATTGCTGATCGTGCAGGCATGGTAGCCGGTGGTCGGGGTGATGGTCGCGCTCCATGACTGCGAGTAACCGGTCACGTTGGAGGTTGCGTTCTGCTGCCGGACCCGGAAGCGGTAAGTGTAGGTTCCGTCGGCAACAGCCGTGGTCTTATAGGTGTTAGATGTGATCCAGCCGCTGGAAGGTCCGCCCCCGCTGGTGCATTCGAAGGAATACTGGACCCCGCCGCTGTCGGTGATGGCTCTAGCGGTCATCGACACGCAGTTATCAATGGTGGCATACGGCCGCATGCCCCATTCGCCGAGTGTGTACAGCGGGGGAGCGGTTGTGTCCGTTGGCAAAAGCGCGGTGGAGGCCGTGGACGCGGTACCTGTGGCACCCCGGACGTTTCTCATCTGTACGGTATAACTGTAGCTCTGCGAACTGGTCAGTCCGGTTGCGGTCCAGGTCGGGGATGACTGCCAGCCACTGCTGGTGGGTCCGCCCGTACCGGACACCCGGGTGAAGTTATATTCCACCAACCCGCCGGAGCAGGTGCCCTTGGTGGCGGTCATGTTGATAGAAGTGGTACTTGTGCCCACAGGTCCGAAGGCAAACGTCGCCGGGTTCGGCGTGGGCGCGCCGGAATCTGGCGTGGCGGCCACGCTGCCGACGCTGGAGGCCGCGGTCGTGTTGCCCCATCGGTCACGCATCATCACGGTATAACTGCAAGTGGCACCGAGAGTGAGCGCGCAGTCCGTGTAGCGGTTGGATGAAATCCAGCCAGAATCGTGCCCGCCGCCGGAGGTGCAGGTGAAGTAATACTCGACGAAACCGCTGGCGTCGGTACCGACATTCGCGGACATCTGGATGGTGCTCTCGTCGAGGGCGGTTGGAGACTGCAGCCATGTGGGCGGGTTCGCCGTCGGTGCGGCGGTATCGGTCTGGGGAGGAATCGTGGTGGTTGATCCCGTGTTGGCGGCGATGGCAGCCACCTCGGCAGTGCTCAACGCCTTCACATAGACTGCAAAGAGATCGATCTGGCCGGCGAAGTAATTGCCCGCGTTGCCCCGGCCGATATAGTTGCAGTTTCCTCCGTTGACCGTGTTCGGGCCCATCAGGTCGCATGGCCGGAGCGTGAACGCACCGGATGCGGCGGCGGTGCCGTTGACATATAAATTCACCATGCCGGAGGAAAACGTGACCGCGATATGACTCCAAGTGTCGGCCGGAATGGCGGTTGTTGTTAGAGCGGTCTCGCCGCCGGAACCGGTGTTGGTGATGGCGAACCTGAGCTGGCTGGTGGAGCCCTGCGCCGTCAGGGTCATATACTTGTTAGCACCGTCGCCCATGGACCAGATCACCTGATCGGAGCTGCCGCCGATCCACTTGACCCAGGCGCTGATCGTGCAGTCCCTGAAATCGCAGACATCCTTGTGAAGCTCTACGTACTGGTCGGTTCCATTGAGGGCCAGCACCTTGCCACGTGCCGTGTTGCCGCTGGCAACCGTGGTGGGCTTCGTGGTACCACCCATCAGGACTCCGTGGATAATGCCATAAGTGTCCTTGGCGTAGATCGGGCTGTAGTTCTCGCAGTTATACTCGCAGTAGCGCCAGCCGATATCCGGGCGGCTATCCGCATAGCCTTGGTCGAATCCCCACCTCCAGCATGTCAACACCCCATGGTCGATGGTCGAACCGTTGGCGCAGTCGCCCTCCTTGATGGCATAACCATAAACGCCCTGAATCGTCTGGCCGCTGTCAACATAATCATAAGTCCAGCCTTTGACCGTCCCATTGTCACGGATGTTATCGTTGTCAGCGAAAGCTCTCTCCAGCACCTTGCCATCGCCATAGACTTGGGTGGCGTTGATCACGGTTGCCCAGTCCCTAAC
>JAPLUJ010000017.1 GCA_026397695.1 Verrucomicrobiota bacterium
ACGCTGGGCGGCCGCCAGCAACGGCTCGCCGCCCAGCTGCGCCAATTTCAAAACACGGTCGGCCGCGATGCTGTCGCCGAACGTTTCGTGAAGCTCGGCGAGCAGGCACAACTCCTGGGTGCATGGCTTTGCTTTGGCTGTTAGTTCGTCGAGCCATTGCCGCGGTTCCTTGTCGCGTGAAACCAAGGTGATCGCCTGGCGCAGCGCGGTTTCCAGATCGCCTGGGGTGTGCGCCTGGCGGACCATCTCGAGTGCCTGCGGCACCGCAGCCCCTGCCTGATCGGCGAACTGCGCGGCCTGGCACAGCGCGGCTAACAACAACGGGTCGCCCGCGAAGCCGGCCATGCGCGTGGCCAGAATCCCGTAGGCATCCGCCGCGCGGCCATTGGCGGTGAGCGAGCGGGCAATCCGCAACAGTCCCTCGCGATCCGCGGTCTTCGCCATCTCGCGCCACAACCCGAGCGCCTCGTCGGGTGCTATTCCGTTAGCTAACAAGACCGCCAGCGCCTCGCCCGCCTCACCGGACAGGCCATGGGTTTTCACCGCCGCGCGCAGCGTGCGTTGGGCGTCGTCGGGCCGTCCGTAGCGTTGATAGATCGCGGCGGCGGCGACCATGCCGGCCTCGTTCGCGGGCACCAGGGCGACCGCCTTGTCCACCGCTTCCTTCAGACCGGCCTGATCGCGCAGCGTACGCCGGATGCCCGCGAGTTTTTCCCACAATGCGGCATCCTTGTCGGCCGTGGCTAACAGCGCGGCGATCTCGTCAGCCGCATCCTTGAGGCGACCACCCGATTCTAACAAAGCGATGAATTCGTCGCGCGCCACCCGATCGCCCGGCAACACTTTAAGCACCTCACGGAACATCGCGACCGCTTCATCACCCTCGCCGGAAACCAGCAGACTGCGGGCCGCCTCTTTTTTCACCACCACCCGCCGCGGATAGGTCTCGCGCAATTGAGCGTAGAACCCGCGCAGCCCGGCGGCATCATCCTCGCGCGAAAACAACGCGTTGACCCGCGCCAACACCTCGCGCTCCAGCCATGAGCTTTCGGCCGCGACCGCGAACACCTCGCGGTATGCCGCGACCGCATCGTTCTTTTTGCCCGCCTGAGCCAATATCTCGGCCACCCGCATCCGGCGCAGTGCCTTCTGATAGGGATCCGCGGTCTTGTCGGTGAGATCATTGGCGGCGGCCACCGCCTCCTCCAACATTCCCTCGCCGATCTCCAACTCGATCAAATCCTCGCGCAATCCATCATCCGTAGGATGGGCGGCAATTACTTCCTGCCACGCCGTTACCGCCTGCGCCGGGTGGCCGGCGCGGGCCAGAAATTTCCCGCGCAGGGTTGCGGCTTCCAACCGAACCACAGGATCCTTGGCCGCCACCGCCAAATCCACCAGCGCCTCTTCAAAGCGCGTCACCGCACCCAGCGCCTTGGCCCGTGCCAGCCTCGTCGCCGGATCCTCCGGGGATTTTTTCAGCGCCTCGTCCAAGGCCGTGATCGCCCCCGCCTCGTCCCCGGCAAATCCACGGAAAACCGCCAGCAACCGCCAGTCCGGTGGCCCGCCCGCAGTAGCTTTGGCTTCGAGGTGTTGTTTCAAGCCGGCCATTTCGCCCTGTGCCAGCCAGGCATCGACGAGTCGGCCGAACAGAACGGCGTTTTCCGGCCGTCTCAACAGCAGTCCGCGATACTGTTCCACCTTGTCCGCCTCCTGCGCCGGTGCGTGAAGCGCCGCGATGATTGTTAGAACAACCGCCAGCCATCCCGTTGTCATGGGCGCATGTTAGTCAGGCGAACGCACCATTCAATCCGAATCGGCTGGGAATCTCACAGCTCTCCGCTCACAGGCAGATCCGCCGGAACAACACGTCGAGTGGTAGTTGCAGGCCGATGAAAAAATCGCCGAAATCGGCGTAGTGCGCGGAGACCTCGTCGAAGCGCATGTCATAC
>JAPLUJ010000001.1 GCA_026397695.1 Verrucomicrobiota bacterium
CGATCACGACGGCCTGCCCAACCTGATAGAATACGCCATGGGCACCAACCCGCGCACCATCGATCCCCCGGCCAAGCTGCCCGCATTCTCCGCTATCCCTGACGCGGACGGTCTCTGCGCCCGTCTCTCTTTCACTCGCCGTGTCAACGATCCCTTTGCCTCGCTGATCATTCAGGAAAGCGCCGACTTGGCAGGATGGCATACGCTGCCGCTGTCCCGCTATATGATGGGTCCGCCGGAAATTGCAGGCCCGGGACTCGAGCGCATCACGGTACAGTCCGGCGGCCCGTTGGCCACCATTCGCTTCCGGCGCCTGGCCGCCACCAAACGCACCGACCATGATCGCGACGGCATGCCCGATGATTTCGAACAAACCATCGCCGACGCCAACCTAACGGACGACATCTACGGCCCCGAGGATGTGCTGCCCGGCGGGGATTTCGACGGCGATGGCACCTCCAATGCCGCCGAGTTCCTCTTCGGCATGGATCCCACCTTGCCCGGCGAGGCGGATCATCTGCCGCAATTCCGGGATATTGAAACCAATGGCAGGATCGAATCCCGCTTCGTCTTCCGCATCCGCTGCGGCATCGCCCCCTCCACCTATGCCGTAGAGCGTTCCGACGACGGGGCCATCTGGAAACCATGCGACCACCTCCCGCTGCTTGCCGGTCCGCCCCAACCGCTCGACGACGGAACCGAGGAGTTCGTTTTCAATGCCATCGAACCCGCTTCCGGCGGACAAACCGTCCAATTTCGCCTCGTCATACTGCCAGCAGAATAACCACCACCCCATCCCCGATTGCCATGAAGACCATATATCAGTCCAACATCATTAGTGCCGCATTAGTAGCCATTGCCGCGTTCGCTGGACTTTGCGAGCAGTCTCCTTTATCAGAAATCGATCACAGGTCCCTTTGGTGTCGGCGGGAGCTTTCAAACGCCGAGGGGCATAATTTTTGACAAAGCTGGTTTCCTTTATGTTGCCGATGCCGGCAGAAACGCGGTGTTCGTCTTTGATCAGCAGGGACTGTTCGTGAGATTAATCGGAGGCGTTAGCGGTGCAAATCCTGGACAACTAAACGGGGTTATAGATGTCGCTGTTGCGCCGAATGGCAACATCTATGTTTTAGAAAGTTCAAACCTTAGGATCTCTGTTTTTCTTCCTGATGGAACTTTTGCCAAGACCATTGGATCTCCCGGTACTTTGAATAGTCAGTTTTCTGCGCCCCGGGGAATTGCAATTTCAAGAAGCGGCAAGGTCTATGTATGTCAAAGCGGCGATTACAATGTCGCCGGGGTCACAAAGTTTGATCTCGATGGTAACGTGATAACACGGTGGACTTGGCGTGATGAGCGCGTGGCAAATTCTCAGCATAAAATCTGGCTTTCGCCAACGGGAATTAGAGTCGATGACTCAGAATCCCTTTTCACGCTTATGTCCGTGACTAACGCCATTGGGACAAGCCAAGCCTATTTGAATGGCATAGATTGGTCCAATTATATTAAAATGTCCGATGGAGAGGGAAATATTTATACGACATTCTCGATACCTCCTTCCTCCCAATGGGGAAATGCGACAACTTGGCCAACATTCGGTTTAACTCCAGAAGGATCGCTTATTGTGGCTAATCGAGGGACATCTGAACTTCGGATGTATCACCGAGCCAAGAGAAATCAGTTTGTCCCACCAAATAACTCTATTCCAATGCCAAGTGTGACTGCGACTATACAAAGACCCAATAGTCCTTTTGTAGACATCGACTATGAAGTATGGGACGCCGACGACGCCACCGTTCAAACCGGGATGCTTGTTTTCAAGACGGGCACACAGTCACTTGCAAACTGCATCCGGGATTTGACGCTGGTGGAAGGCACGGAGACGAAGCTCGGGACCGGTATCCCCGCCAACCAGAAGCACCGGGTAACCTGGAATTCCGGCGCGGATTGGGCAACTCCTTTAGCCGACTACCGGGTGGCGATTCTCGCCAAGGACAGCCGTCAGAAGTTACTGGACATCCATTATCTGGATCTTCCTGCTGCGGGCGGAATCGGTCCGTTGCGGATCAGCCGCAGTCCGTTGATTGAAAGCGACTACATGCAGGTGTGGTGGTGGTTGCTGGCCACACATGACACGGGTATCCGTCTGGATCCTGCGGGCAAGATCTACGGCCTTGGCGGAAGTTACGACAATGTGTTGCTCTGTGACGAATCGGTCACTCCGGCAACCAAGACCGAGGGACGGAATTACATCTTCGCCAAGCTCGGCTTGCGGGAAGCAAGCACTGCGGAAGTTGCTTGGGCCAAATCCGGCAGCAGCGCTGGAACCGGTACGGCAACGGTGAATGTGTGGAGTGCCGGACGCCAGGTAGGAGGTCGGCCGAAGAATGTGAACGAATACGGC
>JAPLUJ010000746.1 GCA_026397695.1 Verrucomicrobiota bacterium
ATCTAGCAGACAGATCATTCGATTCCAGCGGTAAAGTCACGTGCTTGCGGGATCGACCGGTCTCTGCCATCCATCATGCGGAAAAACTCCGCATCCAATTGACGGCAGCCTTCATCAAAGCCCTGCCACGGATCGGCCTCGCTGACGAGGATACCACCCGGCACGCGGGCCAGGCGGACCTCGGAACCGGAAACCCGGAATGCCTTGGGCAGACGGATCGCCTGGCTTCTGCCGTTCATGAACACTTTTGCGGTCGCACTCATTGCGGATGGTCTATACCACTTGGCGTATGACATGTCAAGGGGGAATCGACCGCCGCCTCAAAACTCCACTTGCGAGCCCAGCGCCGGCACATCCACCGGAGTTCCATGGATTTTTTGCAGCGCCTCCTGCAGCGCGACCGAGTTGGCGGATTCGCCGTGAACCAGCCAGACGCGTTTTTTCGGGCCGGTGGTGCGGGTGAAGTAATCTAGCAGTTCCGAGTGGTCGGCGTGGCCGGAAAAAGAATCGACGGTTTCGATTTTCGCCCTGACTTGATAGCGTCCGCCGAGGATGGGGACTTCCTTTTCGCCGTCGCGGATGCGGCGGCCGAGGGTGTTGTCGGCGCAATAACCGACGAACAGGATGGTGGTTCGCGCATCGCCGATGTTGTTCTTGAGGTGATGCAGGATGCGTCCGGCCTCGCACATGCCCGATGCGGAAATGATGATTGCCACACCCTTGATGTCGTTGAGTGCCATCGAGCCCTTCACCGATCTAACAAGCGTGAGGTTTTCGAAGCCGAACGGGTTCTGCTTTTCGAACAACGACTGGTAAACCTCGTCGTTGAAGGATTCCGGATGAAGCCGATAGATTTCGGTGGCGCTCACCGCCAGCGGACTGTCCACAAACACCGGAATCTCCGGTATGGCGTCTTGTTCGAACAACTCGTTGAGAACATAGAGGAGCTGTTGCGTGCGCTCGACGGCGAAGGACGGGATCAGGATCTTGCCGCCGCGCTTGCATGCCTGGCGGATGATCTCGCCGAAATGATCACCCATGCCGGGCGGTGCTTCATGCTCGCGCCCGCCGTAAGTGCTCTCCATCAGCAGGAAATCCACATCCATTACCGCCACCGGATCACGCAGCACCTCATTCTGCCCGCGCCCGACATCGCCGGAAAACATAAAGCGCTTCTTGCGCCCGTCGGCCTGGTCGGTCACCTCTAACAAGATCTGGGCGCTGCCCAGAATGTGCCCGGCGTCGATGAACGTCAGCAACACGCCGTCGCATACCGGCATCGAGCGGTCATAACCCATCGTCACGAACTGGCGCAGACAGTGCTCGGCGTCCTGCTCGCTGTAGAGCGGCGTGACGGGTTCGAGACCATCCCGTTTGCGGTGTTTGTTCAGCCACTCGATGTCGCCTTCCTGGATGCGCGCGCTATCGGCAAGCATGATCTGGCACAAGTCGCGGGTGGCATGGGTGGCATAGATGTTACCCTTGAACCCGTTGCGTGCCAGGTTGGGCAGGTTGCCGCTGTGGTCGATGTGCGCGTGTGATAGAATCACCAGGTCGATGGTTTGCGGATCGAAATGGGGAAAACAGCAATTCACATCGTAGGCATGACTGCGCGATCCCTGATAGAGACCGCAGTCCAGCAGGATACGCTTGCCATTGACTTCAAGCAGGTGTTGCGAACCGGTGGTGGTGCCGGCGGCACCGCAGAATTTCAGTTTCATGGGAGTGGGGAGTTACGGGGTGATAATTGCCAGAGAAGATAAGAAACAACGTTAAGCGAAAATCCACATGTTCTCACCGTGGAAGCGCGCGTGAAAACACCAGCGAATCACGCCCGCTGGCTTCGTATTGATCGCGTCGGCAGCGGGGCAGGGCATCCACCGTGGCTGGCGCATAACCCAGATGCTCCGCAAAAAAATCCGCAGCACGGTTGGTCAGCGCGAATACCCGCATGATGCCATGCAGACGGGCGATGGATTCCGCATGGTGGACCAGATCCATGCCATAGCCCCGGCCCTCGTGCGCATTCTTGACATATAAGCACGCCACTTCGGCGCTCGCTTCGGCCGGATAGACATGCAGCGCCACGCAGCCCACCACATTGTCATCGATGGTCATCACATGAAAATCCCCGATGCGCGACTGAATGTCCTCGTAAGTGCGTTCCACCAGCTTGCTGCGGCGGACCGAGCGCCCGATCATGCCTAGCAGTTCCGGAATATCCTCCTCGCGCAACGGGCGGATCATCCGGTAGCTGTCGGCGTGGATCATGGTGCCCACTCCTTCGTTGGAAAACAACTCGTCCACCAACACGCCTTGGCGGCGGCCATTGAGGACATGGACGCGCGGCACGCCGGATTGACAGGCATGGGCCGCCGCCCGCAGCAGGGCCGCACCTGCGGCGTCGGTGCGGGATGCCAGTGACAGCGCATCCGCCGCGCGGATCGCATGGGCTGGCACGCCATCAATGAGCAGCGCCTCTTCGAGCAGGGTGATGATTTTCGCCACGCCGATGCCGCGGGCGAAATCCACCACCGGCGGGTCTAACGGACCGGTGGCCGAGGCATCGACCACTGCGGATTGGCCGCGGGCGAGAATCTC
>JAPLUJ010000186.1 GCA_026397695.1 Verrucomicrobiota bacterium
GAGCACCTCCCTGACACGGAGGGGGTCACTGGTTCGAACCCAGTATCGCGCACCATCGTTGATTTTCAATGAGTTACGAACCAGGCGACGCCTAACAATGGCTGTTTGGGAACGAAAGTGGGAACAAATCCGCCAAGTTCCGTCTTGGTTTTTATCGTTTCAGCTTTCCGAGGTTTTCCTCATTTCTCCGCTTTTGAGTGACCGCGACGCTTTACGCTAAGAAACAGAATTTGCAGTCCTAACAAATGAGACGCTTCATGTTATATCTTCAAACGGCTGCAACCTTCCCTAGACTGGCCCACGCGGGCGCGGCAGTGTATGAGGGGGGCTGGGAAGCGCGGACTTTCCGGTAATGGCTGAATCATGCGTTTCGGGGCCCGCACATCCGCTGGCCACCAGTCGGACTAACAATGCAGCCGTTAGCTGAGGAAAAACAGGCGGATCAAAACGCAAAGCAGCACACCTTCCACTCCGTTACAGAGGGATCCAGAAACTCTTACGACACGCGCTCCGCATGCTTGGTGATGCCGAGGTCGATGGCGGCCTGCACCAACACCTGAATGGTCGGCAGGCATCCCTGGAAAACCAGTTTGGCGAGGGTCTCCGCGCCATGCTGCTCGAACAAGCCGCTAACCAAGGCATTCACAAACGAGCTGTTCGCGCTGCGGACTCCGGTGAAGTCCAACACCACTTGGTCACAGATCGCCAGATAGGGATCGATTTTGGAGACGCGATAGCCATACGCCGCAGACCCGTCGCAGAGGCGGGGGCCGAATTCATCGCGCAAATGGATCGCGTGTGTCATGGCTGGAACGTAGCCGGATACGGGACGCGATGGCAGCCTGAATGAACTTTCCAGGATTGTCAACGTGACGACATGTGGCGCGGGAACGTAATGGAGCTGATCCCACGAAAACACTGGCGAAACTTCCGGGAACGCGCTTGGGTTTCTCCGTGGAAACGCCCAAAGCCAATCGCCTGCTTGCCAAAGGCACCGGAAATTTCGTCAAATTCCACGCCTGCCTTTTGCTCGTTTGACAATTCCGCCGATATGCCGCACAGTCTGCCCCATGAAAGCCTTGAAGCCCTCCCCCAAAGTCTTGCCGGCCAAGCCCGCGAGTTCCAGCAAGCCGCGGATTACGCGGGAGATGGCGGAGGCGCAGGTGAAAGCGGGGCAGCGGCAATTCCGCGATTGGTTGCGTGGGCAAAAAAGCGTGGAAAGCTGATCCCGGCAACTCGCTTCGAATCGCTTGGCCCGCCGATTTCCAACTCGACGAGCGAACACGAAGTCTGGTTCGACGAAATCAGGGAACGCGCCGTCAAACGCACATGGGCCGGGGTTTACGGCCAAATTCCATTCGCGGAAAACGGCAAAGTGGGGCGCAGGAACGCGACTCTGCCGGAATACCTCCACCGCATGGTGCTGCAAATCGCCGTGTTCGCCAGCGATCTGAAATTTGAAGGCATCGCCATCTCCGACAAGCCGGGCATGATCATCGGCCAGGCACCCGGCCAACCCGGCGCGGTGGTTTCCCAGCAATGGATTTCCGCCGCCGATCCTAGCGCCCCACATCCCTCCATGACGGAAATCGCGGAGTTCATGATCGGCATGGGCTTTTCCCCGTCGCGGGGGTCGTTTTACGGGTGGAGCCGCCCGGATGGCGTGGTCGCTATCGACGCCAAACCCGACAACTTCATCAAGACAACCAGCGGACTGGTGCCCATCGACCTGCAAATGGCGCTCTTCGATTCTGATGAAATGCGGTGCGCCGGTGCGGATTGATTCCTAACACTACAGACAAGGGCGCTTCCACCGTGCGGCGGCTCCAGCAGGCTATCGGATGCCCCCAGCCATTTGTTCGGCTCTCGTCGATTGTTTAAGCTCTTTTCTAAGAGAATAGTTCTTGAAAATACTCGTTCCGTTAATTCGTTGTATTTCATCGGAAATCGGTCCGATTGGAACTACCGAATTGTCAAAGCTTGCGTAGTAAAGATGAGGAACGCCTCGTTCACAGATAAACTCTAGGAGGTTTATGCCGTGCCTAGAAAACTCGCCATCATAGAATCCGGCTGATCTTAAATCAGCCTCGCTAGGAATATTCATGCGATAACGCGAGGGGTCGGGATTTGGGTGGTTGTGGAGAATCGCGATAGAATCGGGCTTGAATGAGCAAATAGCTCCTTTCAGTGAGTGGTCTCGGAGAAATAACCATACCTTTGTTCCATCAGGTCCCTTGTTCCACCAGAGTTGCCGGACATGCA
>JAPLUJ010000521.1 GCA_026397695.1 Verrucomicrobiota bacterium
AAATACTCCTCACATCCATCACTCTGTACCGCCGCGCACCCGACATGCCCTTTTTTTCCTCAAACAGCCGCGGATTAGAAGGATCGTGGATCACTTATTCTCTCATCGCTCGACGCGAGGTTTGACGTGGCGGCAGCCAGGGGATGCAAGGATTGCAGCTCCAACAGGCGTATGTCTGCGGGCATGCCGTAGCCGCCGTTCCCAATCCCCTGATGGATCCCATATCTGAACCACCGATGAACCGATTTCTTTCCCGCCTGGCAAACGCCCGCAACGTTTCCCGTAAACCCGCATGCATGGCCGCCGCGTTCGCCGCTGCGGCGGGCCTGGTCGCGTGGGCCGGTGCCGCGCCTGCTGCCAGTCCGTTAGATCCAACTTGGGACACCTGTGCCGACACCTGGGTCGCCACCGACGGACTAGGGCGTTCGTTGCCGCTCCATGATGCCACCGGTCCGCCCAAGCCGAACCGCAGTGTCGGCATTTTCTATTTCCTGTGGAATGAGGGCCAGAACCCGGTCTATGACCTGACCAAAATCGTCGCGGCAAATCCCGACAACCCGCCATACGGGCCGGTGCATTCCTTCCATCATTGGGGCGAGCCGTTGTTTGGCTACTACAAGCAGGATGATCGCCATGTCCTGCGCAAGCACATGCAAATGCTCGCCGATGCAGGGGTGGATGTGCTGCTGCTGGATGTGACCAACGCCCTGACCTATGACTCGGTGAGGGACAAGCTGTTGGATGTGCTGGATGAAATGCAGGCCGGCGGCCAACGCGCGCCCGCCATCTCCTATCTGGCTAACAGTAACAGCGCCGCCACCGTCGATCATCTCTATCAAACGTTTTACAAGCCCGGCAAAGGCCGCGCGCATTGGTTCCCATGGCTGGGCAAGCCGCTATTGCTCAGCCCGCCGGACGGACTATCAGACGAGGTCAAGGCGTTTTTCTCGATCCGCCATTCGTGGGCATGGACCACGGGGCAAGCGNNNNCAAATGGCCGTGGCTCGATCATGCCCCGCAAACGCCCGGGTGGCACGAGGCGCCCGACAAGCCCGAGCAGATCACCGTCTGTGTCGCCCAGCACCCGATCTCCGCGATCGGCCGCAGTTATCACAACGGCAGCCAGCCGCCCCCCGACCAAAGGCGCACGGCCGACGGGCTGTGTTTTGCCGAGCAATGGAAACGGGCGCTCGAAGTGGACCCGCCGTTTGTCATGATCACCGGTTGGAACGAGTGGATCGCGCAACGCTTCATCGACGATAAGGGCGCCATGTCCCTGGCCGGCCGCAAACTCAAAGCCGGCGATTCGTATTTCGTCGATACCTACTCGCAGGAATTCAGCCGCGATATCGAACCGATGAAAGGCGGCTTCGGTGACGCCTATTACTATCAGATGGTGGGGAACATCCGCCGCTACAAGGGAACCCGCGAACTGCCGGAGGTGAAATGCATTCCTGTTAGAATTGACGGGCACTTCGCCGACTGGGCCGCGGCCTATCCGGTGTATCGCGACACCCTGGGCGATCCCGTGCTGCGCAACCATCCGGGTTGGCAAAACGAAGCACCTTTCATCAACACGAGCGGCCGCAACGATCTGGCGGTGGCCAAGGTCTCCGCCGATGACACCCACGTTTTTTTCTACATCCAAACCCGCGGGCCGTTGAGTGAACCCACCGCACCGAACTGGATGCTGCTCTATATCGATGCCGACCATAACCCGAAGACCGGCTGGCTCGGCTATGACTTCGTGGTCAACCGTTCTAACATCCGTGCCGGATTATCCACCATGGAGCGCAATCAGGACGGTGCCTATCGCTGGGGCGCGCCGGCGGACGTTGCATTCCGGATGGCCGGCAACGAGTTGGAAATCGCCATCCCGCGCGCCGCGCTCGGACTCACCGGCGGGAGTTTCACCATCGACTTCAAGTGGGCCGACAACATCCAACAGACCGGCGAGTGGAGTGATTTCACCTTGAATGGCGATGCGGCTCCCAATGATCGCTGCAATTTCCGCGCGAGATTCAACGTCCCGCCTCGTGGTGCGACCCAAGGTGATCCGAAGCCGTAAGGGTAGCGGCGGTGTGTGACCGTCTCGCACACCACACAGCAAAGACGCGCGCAAACCCGGCGAGGAAAATCGGCATTGAAAATCGGCATTGCGCCGGGACAGGAAAAGAGCTATGGAAATGACGTGCCGCCCTGCCATGGGACGGCAAACCTCCGACCCCCAACGCGCATGAAAACCAAGGACACACGGAAAGAATCCAAGAAGTTGCCGACCAAAACGGCCAAGGAAAAGAAGCTCGCGAAGCTGGCCAAGAAAAACGCCAAGTGAGCGGACCCTGCCGCGGCTGATCGGTAGGTAGCGCGGCCTCGATGA
>JAPLUJ010000463.1:0-2421 GCA_026397695.1 Verrucomicrobiota bacterium
CCGGCTTGCGTTGTTCACCCCGGTATGCCATGAACCCGCAACCCCGAGGAACCGGTTGCGTTCAGGCGCCCCTCCGGGCCTGTGGGGGGGGTGTCCAGCCTTCGTCCGGGCAACCCTGTTACGAAAGCAATCAATCATGAAGCGCATCCGCCGGAACCTCCTAACTGTTTGGTGCGCGGTGGCACTGGTCCTCTTCCTGGCGGCGCCGCCGGGCTGGTCGTTAGACAAGCCGCCGTGGGACAAGTTGGTGACCAAGGTCGGGCCCGACGCCGAAGTTCCCGGTTGGTACATCAATCTCGGCATCACCGGTGTGCGGGCCATGATCACGCCGGAGGAGCCCACCCGGCTGCGCGTCATGTATGTGTTTCAAAACACCTCGGCCTTCGGCAAAGTGGAGGTGGGCGACAAGATCATCGGTGCCAACGACCGGCGCTTCATCACGCCCCACAAGTTCGGGTACGGCATGGGCAAGTTCGGCTACGACGGCCCGATGATGGACTGTGGCAACGCCCTGGAGGAGAGCCAGGGCAGGCGCGGCGGCAATCTGGTGTTAGAAATCCTGCGCGGCGACCAAGTCCGGAAGAAAACCCTGCAACTCACCACCCGCTACGGCGGATTTTCCGAGACCTATCCGTTTGACTGCAAGAAAACCGGGATCATCCTCAAGGAGACCTGCGCCTGGCTGAGCAACGAACAACGGCCCGATGGCATTTGGAGCGAGCGACCGCACATCAACGCGTTCGCCGCTTTGGCGCTGTTAGGCAGCGGGGACAAAACCTATCTGCCTGCGGTTAGGAAAGCCATGACTGCCATGGCCCGGGCCACCGATGGCAAAATCCGTTATGGCGGGCTGCCCTGTTGGGAGTACGGTCTGTATGGCATCGCGCTGGGCGAGTATTATTTGGTCACCCGTGAGCCATGGGTGCTGCCGGAGTTGGAGGAAATCAACCGGTGGCTGGTGCAGGCCCAGCATCCCGGGACGGCGGCACCGGAACGCGAACATATCGCTGGCGGGTTTGGTCACGGTCCGCACAATTCCACGGGTGGCAACGGCTACGGGTCATTCAATGCGGTCACGGCACAAGCCATGATGGCGTGGGCGTTGATGCAACGCTGCGGACTGGTGGTGGACCGCCAACGATTCGCGACCGCCCATGAATTCATCGCCAAGGGTACCAACCAGATCGGCTATGTGTGGTATGCGGATGGGGTCGGTGGCAACGGCTACGCCGACATGGGCCGGACCGGCACGTCCGCCTTGGCGCATTTCCTGGATCCCGCTGGCAGCGATGCGCTCAAGTCCTTCGGCAAACAGAATGCCATGTGCATCGGCAACCATCCCGACACCTTCATCGACACCCATGGTTGTCCGCTGCTGGGCATGGTTTGGACGGCGCTGGGCGCGGCGACCGATCCCCCCAGCTTCCGCAAGTTGATGGATGAAAACCGCTGGGCGTTCAGCCTGTCCCACTGCCCCGACGGCACCTATTACTATCAGCCTAACCGCGACAACAATCCCCAGGATTACACCGCCGCGTCGCGTCTGGCAGCAACGGCCGCCACCGCTTTGATCCTGACGCTCCAGTGCCGGAAGTTGCAGATCGCCGGCGCGAAGCCCGTCACCCTCAAGGGACCTCTGCCATGAATGTCCGTGAATGTCCTTTTCCTTCCCGCATGCCCGCCGCAGCAAGCCGGCAACACGCCCCCCCTGAACCCCATGTCCGCCAGGCCATCTCCCGCCGGGTATTGGCTCCTGACGGGATCGATGCGTTCCATTCCGCCCCCCGGCGAGACGCCTCAAGAATTCCGGGCATCGGGGGTCATATGCTCGTTGACAAGGAGTTTGTTTGCGTGAAGCTCATCCAAGTCCCGATCCGCCCTCTGGTGTCCACCGTTTGGAAGCAGTTAGGCATGAGGGGCGATTACTGTTAGATAATCGGATTGAAGAGCATGAAGCCCGGCCATTTTTACGCCTTAAGAACCTTCACGGTCTTGCTCGTGGTCTTGCTGGGCGTCGGGGTTGGCGGGTTGCTCCATGTTAGAGGCACCGATGAGGGGAGGGCGTCGGAAGTCGCTGTGCCTGCATCAAAGCCCGCGCCTCCGGGTCCTGTGTTGCCGGTGGTGCCCCGTCCGCCCGCCGCGCAACCGCCGGTGGGCTTGCCGGCCGATGCTTATCTGGACACCAACCCGCCGCGCAAGACCAAGAGCCTCGATCTGGTGAAGAATGGCTGGACCTACAATTGCATGGAGTGCCACATACTGCTGCAGGCGCGGTGGCACTACGACCGCCCGCTCAACGAGCATCAGAATATCAAGCTCGAACACGGCAACAATCGTTTCTGTCTCAACTGCCATCACGCGACCAACCGCAACGCTTTTGTGGATTATGACGGATCGGAAATCGCGCAGGCCGACGTGGTG
>JAPLUJ010000463.1:2430-6711 GCA_026397695.1 Verrucomicrobiota bacterium
ATGCCACGGCACGACCTATCGCGATTGGCAGGCAGGCGTTCATGGACGGGTCAATGGTTTCTGGAATGCGGCTATGGGTGACAAAACGAGACTCCGCTGCATCCAGTGTCACGATCCGCATCATCCGAAGTTTCAGGCCATGAAACCGTTGCCACCCCCGCGTTATCCCGCGCGTGCCGTAAAAAGTGATGGCGCGGCGGCCCAATCCCATATGACCCCGCCATTTCAGTCTAACTCAAGCCCCGCAGGTGTTGCCGTCAAGCCCCACACGCCATGAGCCACGAAGCGCAAGATACCGTCAGCCCCAAGACCCTTGAGCAGGTGTATCAGCCGATGGATCGCCGCACGTTCCTCAAAGGCTCGGCGGCGGCGATGGTCGGCACCGCCGGATTGATGGTCGCGTTGAAACCGTTGCTGGCACTGGAGCGTGGCGAAATCACGCTGGATGATTTGCTCCAGAAACACTACCGCCAACTCACGCCAGAGCACTTGCAGCGCATCATGCAGGCGCTGGAAACCAAGTGTCAGAAGGACTATGGTGTGCGTCCGACGATGCGGGATCTCAAGCCGCTGGATGGCGTCGAGTTCGGCTACGCGTTGAACCTCACGCGCTGCATCGGCTGCCGCAAATGCGCGCACGCATGCCTGGCGGAGAACAATCAATCGCGTGACGACGCGAACGACATTGAGATGTCCTACATTCGCGTGCTGGAAATGAAGAAGGGTTCGATTAATCTGGAAACTTCCACGGCCTTCTACGATCCGGAATCCGTGCCGCAGAAGGACAAGTATTACATGCCGGTGCAATGCCATCAGTGCGTGGAGTCACCCTGCACGAAGGTTTGTCCGGTACGGGCCACGTGGCAGGAGCAGGACGGTGTGATTGTGGTGGATTACAACTGGTGTATTGGCTGCCGCTATTGCATGGCCGCGTGTCCGTACGATGCGCGGCGCTTCAACTATAAGAAACCGACGATCAAGCCCGACCGGATCAATCCCACCCAGGATTATCTCAGCAACCGCATCCGACCCAAAGGCGTGGTGGAAAAATGCACGTTCTGTCTGCAACGCACCCGCGCCGGCAAGTATCCTGCCTGTCTTGAGGTCTGCCCGACGGGCGCGCGGGTGTTCGGAAACATGCTGGATCCGGACAGCGAGATTCACTACATATTGAACAACAAGCGCGTCTATATCCTCAAGGAGGATGTTGGCACGCAACCGCGCTTCTACTACTTCTTCGACAAATGAGGGACTATGTCACATTCCTGTTCCGCGTCTGGCGCCTCTCCTGGCAGGGCGGTTGGAAATTTTACGCGTGGATGACGCTGTTGAGCGTGGTGAGTCTCGTCGGATTGAACGCGTATGCGCACCAGTTCGTGGAGGGATTGCAAACATCCAACATGACCAACCAGGTCAGTTGGGGCGCATACATTGCGAACTTCACCTTCCTTGTCGGGGTGGCGGCGGCGGCGGTCATGCTGGTCATTCCGGCCTACATCTACAAAAAGGAATACATGCACGAGGTGGTGTTGTTCGGAGAACTGCTAGCCATCGCGGTGATTGTCATGTGTCTCCTTTTCGTGACGGTGGACCTTGGCCATCCGGAGCGGTTTCATCACATGATTCCGCCATTTGGTGTTTTCAATTTTCCAGGCTCGATTCTTTCCTGGGATGTGATCGTGCTGAATGGTTATCTGCTGCTCAACATGCACATCGCCGGTTATCTGCTCTACTGCCGTTACCACCACCGCAAGCCGACCAGGATATTTTACATTCCGTTCGTGTTTCTCTCCATTCTGTGGGCGGTGAGCATCCACACGGTCACGGCGTTTCTATATGTCGGACTGGCGGGGCGCTCCTACTGGCATCATCCGCTCGTTCCGGCGCGGTTCCTCGCGTCGGCGTTCGTGGCCGGCCCGGCGCTGATGATCCTCACGTTTCAAATCATCCGCCGCGTGACGCGCTATGACATCGGCGATCCGCCCATTTTCACGTTACGCATGATCATGACCGTGGCGATGGTCATCAACATGTTTCTGCTAGGCAGCGAATTGTTCACGGAATTTTACTCGCCGACCCAGCACGCCGCCGCTGCGCACTACCTCTATTTCGGTTTGCACGGGCAGCACGCGCTGGTAGCGTGGATTTGGAGCGCCATGGCCCTGGATTTCATCGGGCTCGCGCTGCTCATCTCGCCATGGAGCCAGCGCATCGCGGGGTTGAACATCGCCTGCGTGGCGTGTTTTTTCGGCATCTGGATCGAGAAAGGCTTCGGACTCATCATCCCCGGCTTCGTGCCTTCGGCTCTAGGACAAATCGTCGAATACCTCCCATCATCTAACGAAACGCTCGTGTGCATGGGCATTTGGGCATTTGGCGCGCTGATGTTCTCGTGGATGCTGCATGTCGCGATCCCGATCATGAACGGTTCTTTGCGTGCGGACCCGGAACTCGCCATGACCCATGAATCCCCTTGCAATCAACTGCACAATCCATGAACCTGAAAACCGACTAACCTTATGAAAACCACCATGCAACTCCTCCCCTTGTTTGCGGCCATGCTGCTGGCCGCACCACTGCCCGCGCGCGCCGGATTCACCCCCAAAGAAATGTCCCCGCAGAGCAAAGCCTGCGCGGAATGTCACAAGAAGGAGAGCGCAGCGCTCTACCAACAATGGGGAGCCAGCAAACACTACCGCGGCAACGTCGGTTGCTTCGAGTGTCACAGCGCGCTCAAGAATGAGCCGGATGCCTACGAGCATTACGGCCAGATCATCGCGACCATCGTGACGCCCAAGGATTGCGGACGCTGCCATGAGCATGAGGTCGGCGAGTTCAATGCATCGCACCACGCCAAGGCCGGTCGCATCCTCGGTTCACTTGACAACGTGTTGGCGGAAGTGGTCGAAGGCAATCGCGGCTTCAAGACGCCCGGCTACCCGCAAGGCAATTCCGCTGCGGCGGTGAACGGTTGCTGGCAATGCCACGGGGGCGAAGTGAAAATGCTCTCTAACGGCAAGCCCGATCCCGCCAACTGGCCGAACACCGGCATCGGTCGCATCAACCCCGACGGCAGCGAGGGTTCCTGTGCCGCTTGCCACTCACGCCATGAGTTTTCCGCCGCCCAGGCGCGCACGCCCGACACCTGTGGCAAATGTCACATGGGGCCTGACCATCCGCAGATCGAAATCTATAACGAATCCAAACACGGCATCGCATACCGTGCCAACGTGGACAAGATGAACCTCGGGAATGCCAAGTTGATTGTGGGTGAGGATTATTCCGCCGCCCCCACCTGCCCCACATGCCACATGAGTGCGACGAAAAACCAACGTGTCACTCATGATGTCGGCATGCGCATCTCATGGAACAACCGGCCCGAAATCTCGGTCCGCCCCGAAGTCTCCGACGCCAAGCTCGGCCTGCCCGGCAAGGATGTTGTCTGGCAGACACGGCGCACTAACATGTATGATGTGTGCCTAAACTGCCACAACCAGCACTTCATCGATTCTTTCTACCTGCAATACGACGGGCTGATCGAGTTATATCACGAGAAGTTCGCCAAGCCCGGACTCGCGCTCTATCAGGCCGCCAAGCCGCTGCTCAGACCCGTCCAGTTCAGCAACCCGATCGATTTCACCTGGTATGAGATCTGGCATCACGAAGGCCGCCGTGCGCGGCACGGTGTTTCCATGATGGGTCCGGATTACACCCACTGGCACGGCACGTATGAAGTCGCGAAGCATTTCTATTCCAAATACATACCCGAACTTCAAGAACTGGTCGAACATCACCAGGACGCGAAAGACCCGGTGAAGAAGGAAGCCGCCGCGCAACTCGGCAAGCTGATGGACGCAACCCTCAACAGCAGCAATCACAATTGGTATCTCAACAAAATGGACCCGGATGAGAAAGCCAAGCGTGACGAAGAGCGCAAGGATTTCCAGAAACGATATTCGAAGTAGCCACGTGAACTCGGATCCCATTGGCAAGCTGCGCCGCATGTCCACGGCGGATCTCGAACAACTCGGTCAGGACAGCCTGCGCGACCACCTGCTCGCCCAGGCGGTGCTGGCCCGTCAGAAGCACGGCCCTGTCACGTTCGACAAACTGTCGGCGCTGCTCAATGATCCCGAATGTGTGCGTCATCCGACGCGCTTGGTTTTCGAGTTGGGCGGAATGGCCATGCATCAGTTTGCCCAACCGGGCCTTGACTGGCGCACCCCCCGGCAACACGGCCGGGTCCTCTACCTCCGGCCGCTGCTGCGCGATCATCCCGAC
>JAPLUJ010000149.1:0-4041 GCA_026397695.1 Verrucomicrobiota bacterium
CATGATTGGTGAAGCAATCCAGCATTTTTTTCCGCCACTCGGGATGGATCAACAAGAGCCACCCCTCCGCAGTCCGCGCGAAATGTTCGTCGATACCGAAAATCTCATCAAGAACCGTTGAGCTGTGCCAGACACCGGCCATGATATCCAGCTCATAACTGCCCATGCGGGTGAGGGATTGAGCCTGCTTCAGTCGCGCTTCGCTTTCCCGCAACGCCTGGGTGCTTATTTCCCGCGCCTCGTTTTGCGCCTGCAGGTCCTCCAGCAGGTTGAGCATGGACTGCTGGCTCTGCTGGAGTTCACGGGTGCGCTCCCCCACCAAGCGGATCAGGTTTTCCTTTTCATTGCGCTGGGCCATGGTTGCGGCTTTGATCCTGGCCATGGCCTGGATCTGGGCGCTGAGTTCGAAATCGTCGAATGACTTGGATACGAAGCCTTCAGCCCCCGCATCCAAGGCCCTGATGCGACTATCGCGGTCGGTCCGCAGTGCCGTTAGAAAAAGCACCGGGATGATTCGCAGTTCCTCGTCTTCCTTGAGTTTGCGGCAGACCGCATAGCCATCCATGACCGGCATGATGATGTCGAGCAGGATCACATCCGGGTCTTCGGTTCGCGCCATTTCAAGACCCTGCTGGCCGTTGAGTGCGGTCAGAACCGTGACTCCGGGCAGTTTATCGGAAACAACCGCCGTGAGAGTGGTCAGGTTGTCCGGGTTGTCATCGATGGCCAGGATTTTCATGGGGGTTTGGCGTGGTGCAACTATTCGGAAATGCCTTCACTTCATGTTTCATCGACAATCTTGTATTTGGGTGGTTTCCCGGCCACTTTCAACAACTCGTTGATCTCCTCTTTCAACTCGATCATGCGCAATTCCCGGCCCACCGCCAGTTGGTTGAAACGATCAATTTCGGCGTATTTCTGTTTCAACTCGTTTTGGGCACAGTGCTTGTAGATGGCCATTTCGATGACGATTTTGAGTTCCCGATCCTCGAAGGGCTTGAGGATATAGCCGAAAGGCTCGACCTTTTTGGCACGCAGCAAGGTGGCTCCCTCGGCATGGGCGGTGAGAAAAACCACCGGCAAACCGAGGCGATCACGCATCTCCCGGGCCGCATCAATGCCGTCCATGGCCCCCTCCAGGCGAATGTCCATCAACACCAAATCCGGACGGGCTCGTTCGGCCAAGACCAACGCTTCTTCTCCGTTGGTGGCGCTGCCCGTCACCTCGTAGCCCATGTGAGGCAGACGGCTGACCAAGTCAGCCACCACAATGCTCTCATCTTCCACAATCAAAATACGGGGCTTGTTCATTGGGATCTCATTTTCGACCAGACTGATAACATGGTGGGTCAGTTGCAATTGCTTGAGACGGCACCCGATATCAGGCCATAGGCTAACTGGACAAAGCCATGGTGGCTGGGTGCAAGGAGGTGGTAGCAGCACATGGGGGGCGGAGTCAATGACTATTTGGATCGGGCGGCGCTGGTGGGCGCTGGTTTCCCGGAGTGAGCCGAGGGTTGCGTTCAGGAACTCAAAAACCTCCTAACAGACCACTTTCAGGAGTTGGGTTCCGGGTCAAAACCTCATCCCGACCGAAACCAGCAGCCCATGACTGATGAAACCGTAGGTGCCGTCGGCGGTTTGACCTGCAAAGCGGCCTGGCGTTGATGAAGGCTGGCTGTCCTTGACGGTTCGATCCGGGCCATAGCAGAACTGATAGGCCAGATCGACGCTGTATTTGGACCACTTCCGGCCGAGTCCCAGGGTGAGGACGTGCCGGTCCAGATCGGCCGCGACCGGGGAGTAGTAGTCATCGGGCACTGAGTTTTGGTTGAACAGGTAACCCGCGCTGGCATACCAACCGTCGTCAAAATAGCGGGTGGCGCCCAGCTTCAGAATCCAACTGTCCTTGAAATCCAGGGTGACCGGGATGTCCTGCTGGACCGGAAACGGCGGCTTCTCTTTTTGCCGGATGGTAAAAGTGTCGATGCTGCTCCAGTTCGAATAGTCGGCATCGATCTCGATGTTCCATTGCGGGGTTGGGCGGTAGGAGAATCCCACCACGGCCGTGCAGGGGAACTCCATCTCCGTTTCCGCCGGCAACGCGGTGGGCCGGATGACCGGCTGCTGTTCGATATGGGTCTGGCCCTCAAAACCGAGCGTGACCGCACTGCGAAAGGTGGCACCGAAGGATAGTTTCTCGTTGATTCTCCACAGCAGTCCCAGATTAAAGCCCGTACTCAAGTCGTCTCCTTCGAAGCTAAAGGAGTTTTTAAAGGGCTGCGCGGTGCGGCGAAGACCCTGTGCCAAAGTGATGTTGGTGCTGTCGATCATGACGCCGGCAGCCAGCGAAAGCCCCGGTCGGATTTCGCAAGCGATGACCGGATTGATGCGCAGATAAGTGAGTTCGCCCTCAATCGCCACAGCCCGGAATCCGGTATCCTGCGGCCACGTCACGCTGGCTCCGTGTGGCGCGTAGATCCCCAAGCCCAAATGGATCGGCGAATCCGGCCATGCATAGGCGTAATAGAGTTGGGGTGCGAGCGCGTCCTTCTTCTCAATATGGTAGGTCGTTCCGGCGTTTGTGGCATCGCAGGGTGGTGTGAAGGTCGGGTCGAAATACAGCGCGTAGGCACCCAAGCGCACTTGCTGGCCATCGAGTTGGGTCAGGCCCGCCGGGTTGTAGTGAATGGCCGATGGATTGTCTGCGGTGGCGACGAAGGCCTCGCCTCGCGCCGCCGCGAAGGCATCCTGGCTCACCAGACGGAACCCGTTGGCGAGCAAAGTCGAAGGCACTCCCGCAAGCAGAACCATCAGGGATTTCTTGAGGGCGATCATGGGCTTTGGCGGTTCTCCGATAAAGGCACTGTGGCGCGGCGAATGAATTGGCAAACGAGGGGAAAGTATTCGGCAATTGCAAAATTTCGAAACAGGTTGATAATCGCCCGCGTACTGTCCGTCAAGTCCGGACTTCATCAACCGCCCTTGTAGTCATGCACGCCAAGAAATCCCACATGGCCATGCTGCTCGCATTCCTGCTGGTCACGCTGCCGGCTGCGCGAGCAATCGCCGCGTTCTCCGCGATGTTTGTCTTTGGTGACGGCGTCTGCACCACCACCGGCAACACAAGCAGCGGGCACCCCACCTGGTATTATGGCAATCGTTACTGCAACGGCAAGGTATGGATCGAAGTTCTCTCGCAATGGCAGGGGCTGACCTACGAAGCTAGCAGGAATATATCCTACTACGGGCACGACAGTGAAGCACTGGTGACTAACACCAACAATTTCACAGTTCCGTCCGGTGTCAATGCGGCGACGGCGCTTTTCGTCGTGTGGTGCAACAATGCCGACTTTGTCAGGTTTACGCAATTAGACGAGCCGCCATACGACAACAGTCATATCGCGACGTGGACCACATACATCACCCAGTCCATTACAAGACACACGACAGCCGTCACCACGCTTTACAACAAGGGTGCCCGGACCATAGTCATGCCGAATGCCGCCAACATCATGGCGGTTCCGGCCTACAATTATTTCGCCTCAGGCGACAAGACGTTCGTACGGGACCGGGTGCTTCAGTTTAACGTGGCGTTCGCGACAGCCATGATCAACCTGGCGGCATCCAAGCCGGGGTTGACGATCTATCGTCTGGATACCTTCACTTTCTTCGAGCAGGTATTGGCGAACCCGGGATCTTATGGTCTGATCAATCCTGGTAACATCGATGCGCTTTCAGATGAAAATCTAACAAACAAGGCGCTGGGTGGTCCCGGGGCGAGTTATGTTTTTTGGGATTATATGCATCCCACCGCCGCATTCCAGATGTATTTGGCCGACATGATCCAACAACAGATCTCGCCGGTCAAGGTCAACAGCATTGCGCTGAGCGGCGGGAACGTTTACTTGCAGGTGGCTAACATCCCCCTGGGGCGCGCGGGATTCGTGCAAGGAAGCGCCAATCTCCAGCTATGGCAGCAGGAGCAGGATGGGGCGATCTTGGAGCCGTTTGTGGGGGGGAACACCACCAAAACCATTT
>JAPLUJ010000149.1:4109-8083 GCA_026397695.1 Verrucomicrobiota bacterium
CCCGGCCTCTGGGCCGAAACGTTTCTATCGGGTCGGGTTTCCGGTTGTCTGGACGTGGACGTGAGCGTGCTATTCCATGCGGCGGCCTCAGACATCCTGATCTCGGAGGCAAAGGCATGAGACCTGGTGAATGAGAGGCGGCGGGCAGGATGCCCGCGCCACCGTGGCCCGGGCATCCTGCCCGGCGCCAATCGGTCTCACCTGATTTCCCTAACAAGCGTTTAAACCCGGCAGGGTTCAGGATGTCTGAGCCTTGGACGATGCCGCGGCGTTGGATTTCCCGGTTGAGATGGGCTTTGATGGAGGGCTTCGAAGTTTCGATGCTTGCGAAAAATTCAAAGCAATCCCAAAGCAGCGGAAATGAGCAGATCGTCATCGATCAGCCATTTGGCGGTTTCGGCTCCGGGAGAGGAGGCCGCGGCTGGAGACGTGGATGGGGAGACGTTGAGGGAGAACCCTTCGCCGCGGGTCCGGCGGATGACGCCACCGGCATCGTAAACCGCCATGAACGCCGCCAGGGTTCTAACGGCTGCCTGGGTGAGAGTGGGATCGTCATTACTTCCTAACAGGGCATCGAGCAGGCCGGGCATGGGATCGGCTGTGCCGGAGAGGAGGGAGGAGGTATCCTCGTGGGTTGCGGTGAATTCGGAAACGCCTGCGGCGGTGAGTTCCGTGGCCAGCGAGTTGGTGCGTGCCAGCAAGTCGGTGGGTTGAAGTGCCTCCCGCAGGCGGGCTTCCAGCGCTGTGGCCAGAACGATTTGGCGGCTATGCAGGTGGGTCCAGTTGGGGGATCGCACGTCCGAATCGCCGTCAGAACCGGTGCGCCGGCCGGCAACGCCGGTTTGCACGAAGGTGGCGATGGCTTCGGCGGCGTGTTTGACAGGCAGCCCCGCGCAGACCGGAACGAGGGCGAAGACGGCGAGCCGGCTGGCAATCAGGACATTGCCCATGGCCTGCATTTTCACATTCAGCAGCGCGTCCCGTTCACGTTTCACGGTGAAGAATTCCATGGCATAGCGCAAGGTTGCTTCCAGTTGCGGGATGTCCCAAGGTTTGGTGATGTAGCGGAAGATTCCGCCCAGATTGACCGAGCCGATGGCCGCATCAATATCCGAGTAGGCGGTTGAAAGGATTTTGATGATGTCCGGATAGTCGCCGGCGATTTTGGAGAGGAAACCGACTCCCGTTTCATTGGGCATGCGCTGGTCGGTCACGATGACGCCGATTTCGTGGGCGTGCTGGTGGAACACCGCAAGCGCATGGACCCCGTCTTCCGCTACGTAGATGCGGTATTTTTCGCCGAACATGCGGCAGAAAGCTTTGCGGGTTATGGCTTCGTCATCCACGAAAAGGATGGCGTAGCGCTGATAGTCATAACTTTCGGGATGGTTGTTCATGGTGGGCGCTGATGGGTCGAGGTACGGATGCGGATTGAATTCCAAACGATGGGGTATGGCGGATTCAAGCGGGTTCAGGAGGATGGGTCGAGAACGGATTCGGAGCCGGTTGGTTCGCTGTCACCGGGTTTCGGAAAGACGACGTGGAAACACGCGAATTCTCCCGGGCGGCTGTCCACCTCGATGAGAGCTTGGTGGGTCAGCAGGATTCGATGGCTGATGGAGAGGCCGAGGCCCATGCCTTTGCCGACCTCCTTCGAGGTGAAGAAGGGATCGAAGATATTCGGCAGGTGATCGGGCGGGATGCCAATGCCGTTATCGCGGATGATGACCTGCCAGCCCCCGTCGGCGGGAGAGATGGCGACGTCAATGCGTCCGGGCTCACCGCCGTCGCTGTGGATGCGGTGTTGGATGGCATCGATGCTGTTCTGGAAGAAATTGATGAAGACCTGGACGAGTTGGTTGGGATTGCCGCTGATCAGGGCGCGGTCCGGGGTGGTGAGATGGAACCCGATCTCCGTGCCGAACTGATGGCTGACCATGCGGTGGGCGCGGGTGACGATTTCCGCGAGGTCGGCATCGCCCGAGATGCTATCGTCGTCGCGGGTGAACTGGCGGAGGTCGATGACGATCTGGGAGACCCGTTCGACGCCCTCGCGGATGTCCTTGAGGATGTCGGCGAAATCGGCTTGCTCGCTGGCGGGCAAGGCCTTGGCAAAGGTTGCCAGGGTGTGGATGCCGGCGCTGGCGTAGTTGAGAGGGTTGTTGATTTCGTGGATGATGCCGGCGCTCATGCGGCCGAGCGAGGAGAGCTTCTCGTTGCGCACCAGCAGCACTTCGTTTTCCTTGAGCTGTTCGATCGCGGCTTGGAGTTCCATGTTGAGATCGGCCATTTCGCTCCGGATGCGACTCATGGCGAGCTGGTTTTCAAGACGCAGCTCGAGTTCAGCGGAGGAGAACGGCTTGGTCAGGAAATCGTTCGCGCCCGCCTGGAGGGCGGCCAGTTTCGTGGGTTCATCGGCCCGGGCGGTGAGGAGGATCACCGCCACGCCGCGCGTGCTGTGGTTTTCCCGGATACGCCTGCAAACCTCAATGCCATCCATTTCGGGCATCATGTAGTCGAGCAACGCGAGTTGGGGGCGGCGCAGGCGTGCGAGTTCAAGCGCCTCGGCTCCATCCGAGGCCTCGATCACATCGACGTTTTTCATCTGCATGATCAGGAAACGGCGGATGTCGGGTTCATCGTCCGCAATCAACACCAAGGGGCGCGTGCTAACGGGGCGTCCTATCATCGTGCTGGAAAACCTGCCGCTTGGCTGGATCGGCATGGTGGAGCGTGCATCCACTTTGCCGGGCATGGACATCGCCGCCCGGCGGTGGAGTTGGGCGATGTTTCCGCCGTCGTGCAGCGGTTCGGTCTCGTCGCTGCCGGTGGTGGATGGCGCTTCCTGAGGAGAAGTCGCCGCTGCGGGCAATTCGATCGTGAACACGGTTCCGTGGTTGACTTTGCTGGTCACTTTGACCGATCCACCCATCGTTTCGGTTAGATTGCGGACCAGGGCCAGGCCGATACCCGCGCCGCGGAATTTCCGGGTGGCGGAGTTGTCCACTTGCCAGAAGCGCTCGAAGATGTTCGGCAGGACTTCCGCCGGGATGCCGACGCCGGTATCTGCCACGACAAGCCGCAGGAGGTTGTCAGTGACTGAGACATTCACCGTGATCGAACCGCCGGAGGGAGTGAATTTGATCGCGTTGATGACCAGATTGAGCAGGATCTTGTCGAACTTGTCGCAATCGAGTTGGATGAATTCGTGATCGGTATGGCATTCCCACTGCAGGGTGACGCGGTCCTGTTCTGCGAGGTGGACGAGCGAGCGCAGCAACCCGTCGATCAAGGCGGTGATGCGGGTGGGTTGCCGGATGATGTCGACATGGTCGGTGTCGAAACGCACGAGATCGAGCAGGTCGTCGATGAGTTTGAGCAGGCGGAGCCCGTTTTGCTCGAGCATGGTGGTCATCTCATGGATGTTGGCATCCACGGATTGGGGATCGACTGCGTTTTTCAGACGCTCGGTGATGCCCAACATGATGGTGAGCGGAGTACGCAGTTCATGGTTGATGTTGGCGAAGAAGCGGGTCTTCGCCTCGTCGAGTTCACTGAGTTGCCGGTTTTGCGATTCCAGCAATCCACGAGAACTCTCGACTTCGGCACGCAGGCGGAATTCGCGGAAGCGCAGCTTTTCATAGAAGTATGAGCCGACCGCAACAAAGACAGAGGTCACGCCGAGGAAATAAATGTTGTTGAAAAGAACGCTGAAATCCGGGGGGATCGGAGCGAGGATCACGCTGGCGGCATAGGTCAGGAAACAGGCGGCAATGATCACCAGCATATTGAGAAACGTCCACCGCATGATCAGCGAAACACCCACCAGACCCAGATTGAGACCGGCATAATACATGGAATTTCCGCCGCCGGTGAAGGTGATCATCGCACAGATCCCGATCATCGGCAGGACGGCTGCCAAAAACGAGGCGAAGTAGCACGTTCTGGGTCCGGGAGTCTCGCCAATGAAGAAG
>JAPLUJ010000062.1 GCA_026397695.1 Verrucomicrobiota bacterium
CTGGCGGAACCGGATGCCACCGTGACGTTGTTGACCTTGACCGTGGAAGTCGCGTAGGCGGTCACAGGTGTCACGGTGATGCTGCTCGTGGCATACGGCACCGTGGCGGCGTAACTGGTGCGGTTGCTGTCGAACGAAGGCCCGAGGATCCCCTTGCTCAACGACAATCCGGTTAGATTGGCAAAGGTGGTCGTCGTGAAGGTCATGTCCTCGCCGGTCACCGTGCCGCTCCCGTTCGCCGCCACCACCCGGTAATGATAGGTGGCACCGGAGAGCAACCCGCTGCGGATGGAACTCACCGCAGTGGCAGTGACACCTGTGAGGGTCGCGGGCGTGGCGGTGACGGTGTTGCCATAGGCCGTGGTCAGACCATATTCAAAGGTCACGGCGGTACTGAAACCGTTGGCATACACACTACCGTTAAGGGTGGCCCCGCTGTCTTTCACCGCAGTGGCTGCCAGCGTGGTTGCCACGGGTGGCGGCGGCGCCGCCGCCAGCGCAAGACTGTAGGTGGACCCGGCCCCCGCGCTCACGAAGAGAGCGCCGGTCCCCAGACCGCTGGTAGTCACCGCCACCGGCACGTTGCTTTGGGTCGTGCTGTTGTTGCCTAACTGGCCGTTGGAGTTCAATCCCCATGCGGCCAGGGTGCCGTCCGCACACACGGCAAGGCTGTGGGAAGCCCCGGCGGATACCGCTAGAACCGTCTTGCCGGCGAGCACACCGCTTCTATCAACCACTACCGGCACGTTGCTGTTGGTCGTGCTGTTATTGCCTAACTGGCCAATGGAATTGTTGCCCCATGCGACCAGGGTGCCATCCGCGCACAAGGCGAGGTTGTGGGAATTGCCAGTGGCGATGGCCGTGACCGTCTTGCCGGAGAGAGCGCCGGTTCTATCCACCAAAACCGGCACATAACTATCACTCGTGCTGGCGTTACCCAACTGGCCGCCGCTGCCCGTTCCCCACGCCGCCATGGTACCGTCCGAGCACAGCGCGAGGCTGTGGGAATTGCCGGCGGCGATGCCAATGACCGTCTTGCCGGCGAGCACACCAGTTCTATCCACCAACACCGGCACATAACCAATCGTCGTGCTGTTATTACCCAACGTGCCGTAAGCGTTGTCTCCCCATGCGGCCAAGGTGCCATCCTCGCACAAGGCGAGGTTGTGGGAGTTTCCGGCGGCGATGGCCATCACCGTCTTGCCTGCAAGCACCCCCGTGCGGTCCACCAACACCGGTACCGAGCTGGAATTATTCCCACTTGAGTTGCCCAACTGTCCATAGAAATCGGAACCCCAGGCCGCCAAGGTCCCGTCCGAGCACAGGGCGAGACTGTGCTCATATCCGGCCGCCACGGCCATGACCGTCTTGCCCGCGAGCACCCCGGTGCGGCTCACCAGCACCGGAGCTGTGGCAATCACGGTACCGCCGCTCCCCAGTGCACCAGAGGTATTGTATCCCCATGCCGCCAGCGTACCATCCGACGCCAATGCAAGATTATGGGAATATCCGTTGGACATGGCGGTGGCGACGATCGTCTTGCCGGCGAGCACGCCACTCATGTCCACCGGCACCGTAGTCAGGGCGTTGAACGCAATGACTTCATCAAGCGGAGGTTTGCCCAGTGCAGCACCAGATCGTTGCCCGTGCCACCGAAGTAGTTGGCCACAAACGAGTAGTTCACTCCCGCGTATGTCAGATTCACGGGTTGCCCCTGTGCCAAATTGGAAAACACACCTTGAATCGGCTTGACGCCCGTGTTCCTCACCACGGTCAGGTTGGTGCCTACCGGCGGGGCGAAGTTCAACGCAAACGTCACCGCATTGCCAGTGGCCACAAAATCATCCTCCATCACCGGCACCGTAGTCAGGGCGTTGAACGCAATGACTTCGGGCAGACGCGTCACCGTCACGCTATAGGTCTTGGTATTGCTGCCGTCCCCGGCAGTGACCACCACGTCGATCCGGTGGCTGCCAGTGGCGAGACTGGGCGGGGCACTGACCGTGCCCGACCCCACGCTGGTCCCGTTGACCTTCACCGTGGCCGTGGCATGTTCGAGCACCGGCGTCACCGTTAGACTGCTAGTGGAGTATGGCACGGTGGCAACATAGCGGGTGGTACCGATGGCAAAGGCGGGAGAGAGCGTGACCCCGCTCAAGGCCAAATTGGAAAGAGAGGCAAACGTGGATGTGGTGAACATCATGTCCGAACCTGTTGCCGTGCCGCCGCCGTTGATGGCGACCACCCGGTAATGATAGGTCGTGCCGGAAACCAAGCCGCTCAATGCGGCGCTTGTCAGCGTGGCCGAGAAGCCGGTGGCATCAGGCGTCATCACAACGGTCGTGCCGTAGGAAGAAGTCGGACCGTATTCAAAGATCACGTCGGCGCTGCCGCCGGCGGTCACACTGCCATTGAGGGTGGCGCTTGTGTCGGTGATGCCGCTGGCCGCCAGCGTCGTCGCGCCGGGCGGCACTGGCGAGGCGACCACTGCCAGCGAGCGCGAACCTGAGAACGCGGCCACAAAACGATCGCCTGATTTCAAGGCTGCCGTGCTGACCAGGGTTGGCACGGGACTGTTGATTATGCTGTTGTTGCCCACATTGCTTCCCCATGCGGCCAGCGTGCCATCGGAACACCGGACGATATTATGGATGTCTCCGGCAGAGATGGAAGCGACCGTTTTTCCTAACAGCACGCCGGTCCTGTCCACCAACACCGGAACACTGCTGTCAGTCGTGCTGTTGTTGCCCAACTGGCCGGAGGAATTGTAACCCCATGTCGCGAGCGTGCCGTCCGAGCACTGCACCAGACCGTGTCCCCCGCCAGCAGCAATGGCAACGGCTGTCTTGCCGGATAGCACGCCCGTGCGGTCCACCAACACGGGAACGCTGCTGTCGAGCGTGCGATTGTTGCCCAATCGACCGTTAGAGTTGTAGCCCCAGGAGGCCAGTGTGCCATCCGAGCACAGCACCAGACTGTGAGCGCCTCCGGCGGAAATGGAAATGGCAGTGACGGTCTTGCCCGCGAGCACACCCGTGCGGTCCACCAACACCGGCACGCCGCTACTTGCCGTGGTCCCGTTGCCTAACTGGCCATATGAATTGTAGCCCCACGCGGCCAGGGTTCCGTCCGCACACAGCACCAGGCTGTACGAGCTTCCGGCACTTATGGCAATGACGGTTTTGCCGGATAGCACGCCCGTTCGATCCACCAACACCGGCACGCTGCTATCGGTCGTGCTGTTGTTGCCCAATTGATAATTGGTGTTGCGACCCCATGAGGCGATGGTTCCATCGGAGCACAGGGCGAGGCTGAAGTCATATCCCGCGGCCACTGCGGTGACGATCTTGCCGGCGAGCACGCCCGTTCGATTCACCAGTACCGGCACCGAACTGTTTGTGGTGTTGCCATTGCCCAGCTTGCCGTATTGGTTGTAGCCCCACGCAGTCCCATGGCGGCAGCCGTGACGGCCTTGCCTGCCAGCACTCCCGATATCACCACGTCCACTGGCACGCTGCTTTGCGCCGTGTTGCTGTTGCCCAGATAAGAGTGACCCCATGCCAGCAAGCGCGTGTTCGCCCACTGCAACACCAGATCATTGCCGGTGCCGCCGAAGTAATTGGCCACAAAGGGGAAAGTGACCCCGGCATAAGTGAGATTCACCTTCTGCCCCTGCGCCAGATTGTCAAAGGTGCCACGAATCATGCCCAGGCCGGTGTTGTTCACCACGGTCAGGTTAGTGCCTGGCGGCGGGTAGAAGTTCAGCGCAAAGGTCATCGTATTTCCTGTGGCCAGAAGATCACGCACCGTCACCGCCGCCACCGTGGCGGAGTTGAAGGTGAATGCTTGGGGCAGGCGCGTCACCGTCACGCTATAGGTCTGGCGGTTGATACCATCCGCGGCGGTGATGTCGATGGTGATCACGTTATCGCCCTCGGCAAGGTTGATCGGATCACTTACGGTGCCGGACACCACGGCCACGCCATTGATCGTCACCGTGGCCGTGGCGGCCGCGGCGGACGCGGTCACGGTGATGCTGTTAGTGCCGGATGACACCACGGCACCGTAACTGGAATTGACACTGGAAAACGCGGGGGTCAGCACGCCGCCGCCCAACTCGAGGCCGGATAGAGAGGCGAACGTGCTGGTGGTGAAGGTCATGTCCGCACCTCTCACTGTGCCACCCAGGCTGTTAGCAATTATCCGATAGTGATAGGTGGCGCCCGGCGGCAGACCTGTTAGAGTTGCGCTCGCCACGGTGGTGGCGGCACCATCCACCGGCGAAGGAGAGGCGGCGACCGTCGCACCGTAAGTGCTTGTCAGGCCATATTCAAACGACACGTCGGTGGTGCTGCCATTGGCATTCACGCTGCCGTTGAGGGTGGCTCCCGTGTCGAGAATGCCGGTCGCCGCCAGCGACGTCACCGTGGGCGGCGGCGGCGAGGTCATCAATGCCATGCAGTGCGTGGCGGTTGATCCGGCGACACCGTTCACAAAACGCTCGGTACCACGCAGTTCACTGGCGTTTACCACCACGGGCACGCCGCTGTCTCTGGTCGTGCCGTCGCCCAACTGGCCGTTGGCATTATCCCCCCATGCGACCAGGGACCCGTCCGCGCACCGTGCAAGCGCACCTGCATTGCTGGCGGCGATGGCAACGAGCGTCTTGCCGGCCAGCACGCCGCTGCGATCGATCCATCCCGGCGCGTAGCTATTGGTCGCGGTGTTATTGCCCAACTCCCCGTTGGAGTTGTAACCCCATGCCGCCAACGCGCCATCCGCGCACAACGCGAAACTGTGACCGCCGCCGGCGGAAATCGCGGTGATGGTTTTGCCGGCGAGCACGCCCGTCCGGGTCACCCATACCGGCACGGTGCTGCTGTCCGACGAGGTGTTGTCGCCCAACCGGCCCGTGTAATTCGCCCCCCAGGCGGCCAGATTGCCATCGGAACAAAGCGCGAGATTGTGGGCTGCGCCCGAGGCAATGGCAGTGACTGTCTTGCCGGAAAGAACTCCTGCGGTGTACACTGCGGCCGGGACTTTGCTGGCCGTCGTGCCGCTGGTCCCTAAC
>JAPLUJ010000577.1 GCA_026397695.1 Verrucomicrobiota bacterium
AACACAGGGTTTGCGGGCGGCACAAGGGGGTAGGTCGGCCCACATGGGGTCCGACAGACCAGGCCCTTGTAAAATCAAGGGTTCCAGCGCGAAAAAAGTGGAAAATAGCCGTTTCTAACGAATAAGTGCCGAAGTTGGGCTAACAGGCCGCACCCCGCATAACAAAATGGTCGGGCCGTTGGCCCGCAAAACCAACGCCGGAAACCGTGCAAACGTGCCCAATCATTTTCCGTCGGGATCAGGCACTGTGAAGGTATGCCAGCCCGGGGACTGCCCGGTAGGCAACGCAAAGCGGCGGTGCCCGCCTTCAGTCCAAGGTGGTCCAAGGTCAAGGCCGGCCGGAGTGCGCTTGTGCTACAATTTCCGCAGGGCTTGCAACAGGTCGTTAGGTGAGAGCAGTTCCGGCAGGATGACGGGATCCTTGCCGGGGGTTAGGAGGACATTGACGGGGATGGCGGTGCGTCCGAGTTGCCGCAGGGCCGCTTCGATTTGCGGGTCGGCATTGGTTTTGTCCGCCTTGAGGGTGGCCACGCCTTGCGCTTTCATCAGGGCGACGACTTCCGGGGTGTAGGCGCGCTTTTTATTAACCTGGCAGGTGGGGCACCACAGGGCGGTGAAGTCGATATAGACCGGGGTTCCGTCGTCTAACAGTTCTGTGACCCGCGCCTGGGACCAGGGTTCCCAGGTGAGGGCGGAAGGTTGCGGCGGCTTGGCGAGAAACAAGCCGGCAGTGGCGAACAGCACGGTGAGCACGCGCGCGGTGACGCGCGTGGCGCGTTTGCGGTGGGGCAGGTTCCAGCGGCCGTAGATCCATGCGGCCACGGCGATGGCGCTCAGTCCGAAGACCGGACCTAGCAGGTTTTCCGGACCGATTTGGCCTTCATACACCGACAACAGGTAACCCGCAGTGGCGAATAACAGGAACGACATCGCCTGCTTGAAACTCTCCATCCACGCGCCCGGCCGCGGCAGGAGGTCGATCAGGCGCGGGAAAACCGATAGAACCAGATAGGGCAGCGCCAGCCCCACAGCCATCGCGGCGAAGGCCAGAAAGAACTGCAGGGCGGGCAGAACGATGGCGACGCCGAGGGCGACGCCGAGGAGCGGTCCCGAGCAGGGGGTGGCGACCACGGTGGCGAGCGCGCCCGAGAAAAACGATCCTGTCAGACCGTGTTTTGATTGCAGCGATCCGCCGACCGCAGTGGCGGAGGTTCCCATTTCGAAGACGCCGAACAGGTTGAGCGCGAGCACGAACATCAGCAGCAGCAACGCGAGCACCACCCACGGGTTCTGCAGTTGATAGCCCCAGCCGACGGCGGCACGCGCGGTGAACAAAATGCCGCTGAGCACCCCGAACGAGACCAGCACGCCGAGGGTGAACATGAGGCCGTGCAAGGCGATTTTTTTCCGATCCTCACCTGCCTGTTGGACGAAGCTCATGATTTTCAGGCCGATGACCGGAAACACGCAGGGCATGAGGTTGAGGATCAGGCCACCTAACAACATCCCGCCGAGGATTTTCAGATACC
>JAPLUJ010000562.1 GCA_026397695.1 Verrucomicrobiota bacterium
CGCCTTGGGGCTGCCGCCCCAAACCCCACCAAGCTGAGCCAGCTTGACCGCGTTTGGATTTCGCCCCTAAATCCCCTCCGGGGACTTCTCCCCTCCCGTCCCCCAGGGGAGGCGGGGGGAATCTCCTTCGCCTGGCGCGAACTCCAACAATCTATCTGATTCAACCCCCACCCATGCAAAAAAACTTGAAGTAAACTTCAATTTCCTATTGACTGCCTTCTCATGGAAGGCGGTGGTGGCAAGCGCGGGTAGCGCCTCAATTTCATCCCCCTCACAAATCATTGACACGCGCTGCCACACCTCTAACGTTCTGCCAAAGAGAAAACCGCACTGAGACCGAGATTTTCGTTGACTCGTGGCGCTAATCGACTACCGTGACGACATGCCACTGTTGAGCATCCAAGCCCATTACGACGGAGTGCAAGTACTTCTTGATGAGAAGGTTAGGTTGCGGCGCAACTCGCGTTTGATTGTGACCGTTCTTGAGGATTCAGACGGGGATCGTGAGGAATTTCTCCGAATGGCGGCAAGCGGATTGGCGGGATCCTACTCCGATGGAGAGGTCGAATACACCGAGGCGGACCTCAAACGATGAAAGCTGGGGATATCGCCTTGGCCCAGCTTCAGCAAGCTGACGGACGACTTAAGACCAGACCGGTTCTGGTGTTGACACGGATGCCTCCGTTTTCCGATCATCTGGTCTGTGCGCTCAGTTCGAAACTACAGCATGAATGCATCGACTTCGACGAGGTGATTGCAGCTGGGGACGACGATTTTCCTGAGAGTGGGTTGAAAGTGTCTTCGCTGATCCGCCTGGGGATGGTTGCGACGATTCCGAGTTCGTCAATGTTAGGCATCCTGGGGAGGGTTTCAGGTGAACGCCTGAACCGCCTGATGTCCCGACTCGCACTGCACCTTATGGCAGAACAAGGCGCTGATGGCAAGACGCCAGAAGCCCCTCAACCGCCCCACTAACTCGAACCAAACACGCGTTTGCCATAGCGCAGACGTTCATCCAAGGAATCATTCCTCCCATTTGGGGGGGGGGAGACGTGCCGGATGCGGTGTTGACGCAGCGGATTTGGTGGGGTATGCTCGAGCCATGAAGTTTGTGATCACATTATTGGAACGTGTATAGGGGAGACACGAAAGAATGCACATTACTCCGAGACTGAAAGCTGCGGCAGCACTCTCCGGCATCCTGCTGATCTGCGTCAAAATCAATGCCGCATCCGGGGAGCCAACCCGAGCGCACGGCCTCGTCGGGCTTCGTCCCTTGCCCCGGACTAAAGAAATGGACCACAGCCACAACCATGGCGGGTCTTGGGCGGGTACCCCAACCTTCGAGGAGCAGAAAGGAAAGTACCCCTTCGTGGCCGAAAATCTGGATGTGGTTAAAGGCTGGTTGGACGGGGACTTCAAGACCAAGCGGATGTTCTTCGAGTATTACTGGGGGCTTGATGCGAAGAGAGATGATCTGGATCCGGAAAAAAACGGCCTGATCAAGACAATCCGCGACTGGGAGTCAAAGGGTGGTCAGATAGAGCACATACTGATCTGTCGCGAGTACGACCTCGCCATACACAGAGGGTACAACGAGGCCAAGCCAGGCCCCTTCAAGGAAGACACCCGGATCCTCTATGAGAAGGATATTGATGATATACGCGCCATGTTCAAGAAGGCCCACAAGCTGAACATCCTGAAGCACGATAGTTACAAACTGATCCAAATGGTCCAGGAACCTTCATTTTTCGCAACAGACAAGCGTTTCCAACCAATAATGGACAAATGTGATGGGATCGCCTATGAGTGCCACCAATTCAACCGTCACTGGCCACTGGAAACAGGTTGGGGAAAGCCCGAAAAGGTCATCAAGGGCGCCAAGTGGACGCTCGATCAGAACAAGGAGTACATCTTTTATTACGGCCCAATACGCTGGAAAGGAAAGGTATACTACGAGTTTATGGAACGGGATTGGCTTCAGAAGTTCTGGAAGGCTGGACTTCCAAAACACCACCCCAGCATGCACTACTATCTGAATACTTTTCCCCACGAAGATGGACGGGGTCGCCCTGTTGGTCCGGAAACTGATCCACACTCCATTCTGGGATTCACCAAGTGGCTTATTCAAGAAATCAAGGTAACGCCTCAGGAAAATAGAGAGGCCAATAAGGAGCTGAAGGCGACGCGGTAAACCGCGCGCCTTAGCTCAGACGTTTCAATCAGTGACTCCTCAACCCGTCGCCCTGTGAAGAATTCCCTTGCGAATCACCTGAATCCATCACCCCTTGCGATGAACGGACCTTGCGGCGACGTGCCTTTCCGGAATTCACTGGCATGGCTGGCACGGCGGGACGGCAGTGTCCTGATCGGTCACGGTCCGTTTACCGCATCCGCC
>JAPLUJ010000013.1 GCA_026397695.1 Verrucomicrobiota bacterium
GCGATGCGCGTCTGGATTGGCCTTGGGTGAAAGAAGACGGACCGGCGTTGGCCAATATCACTCGCGACGGGATTCACGATCGGGCGATGCTATTCGTGGCAGAACCATCGAACTTCACCAAAGGTCTCGAAATCGAGCTGATTGAGCTGCGATCCAAGTCCAGAGATGATCTCCGAGGGACCGCATTAGGGGAGTTGGTGTATGGCGACGTGGCTCCTGCGCAGGCGCTTGAGAATTGGCAGTTACTGGAACCGATTCAGCTCAATCCCGAGCAAAGGCACGCAATCCGGTTGGCTTTGACTCGATCATTGACGGTGGTAAGCGGGCCACCCGGGACTGGCAAATCCCAGCTCGTCGCCAGCTTGATATTGAACGCTTCGAAGCGAGGGCAGCGGGTGCTCTTTTCTAGCAAAAACCATAAGGCGGTCGATGTGGTGCAGGAACGGGTCAACAAGCTGACTAAGCTTCCTGCGGTTCTCCGTCTCGGCGATGCAGACCAGAACGCGGCATTGCTGCAGAATCTGACGAGCTTTCAAACCAACGGAGCGGGGCGAGATTCGCAACGAAAGCTAGAGGTGGCAGAAACAGATTACGCCAGTTGCTCGTCCGATTTTGACGGCTTGGAACGCGAAATAGACGAAATCGTCCGCCTTCGAAACGAGGTCGATAAGCAAGAACAAGGAGTGGTCAGGCTCCGTGAATCGCTAGGTGATGAGTGGTTCCACCGGCTCCGGCATGTCGATGGTGGCGTTTTGGAAAGAAGCATCCATCGATTGCGTCAGGCGATCCGACAGGCGAAGCCGAACAGCCTTCCAAAACGGGCACGCTGTTTGTGGTGGGCTTTTCGTGGTCATCGTGACCGGGCATTGGCATCGACCTTCGGGAAAACGAAGAAGATGACAACCGGTTTCTTGACGCACACCGAAATGGTGAATATGAATACGGCTGAAAAGTTGCTGGCTACCCTGGACCAACGTTTCCTCGATATTCGTCGAATTCAGGGCTACTCGCAGCTATTGGATCAATTGTTGGCTTGCCGCCGTGTTGAAGACGTGACCGGAGGGCTCCAGCAAAATCGGGAAGTGGCCCATGAGCAGGCTGCGAACCTTTGGAAGCTGTGGATGGAATGTGCGCCGGACCGTGTTGCGGGTCCACTCAAGCAACATCTGGCGAACTTTATCAACAATCTACAGACGATGGTGAATGCGCAGCAGCAGCAAAGGGGTGTGCCTCCGGCCATTCTTGAAGCATTTCAGGACAACCTTCGGCAAGTGTTGGCGGTTCTCCCAGCATGGGCCGTGACCTCACTTTCCGCACACAAGCGAATTCCTTTGCAGACTGGGATGTTCGATCTGGTGGTGATCGACGAGGCATCCCAGTGTGACATCGCGGCCATGCTGCCACTGTTGTATCGGTCGAAGAGGGCGGTGATCATCGGGGATTCGCGACAACTCAGGCATATCAGTGGGATTTCACCTCCCCTGGATGGCATTCTCCGGAGCCGATTTGACTTGGCGCGTGATGCCGCGTGGAGTTTTCCGCTGGCATCGGCATTCGATTTGGCCGCTTCGCGCCAGTGCGCGTGCAGGGTAGATTTGAAAGAGCATCATCGCTCGCATCCGGACATCATCGGCGTGGCAAACGAACTTTTCTACGAGGGTAGTCTTCGTGTCGCAACTCGGGTGGATCGTCTTATGGTTACGAATGGCAAGTATCCCGCAGTTCAATGGATGGAGATTGATGGGAGCATGGAAAAGACAAGAGACGGCTGGGAGAATCAGGCCGAAGCGGAAAAAGTCGTGTGGGCGCTAAATCAACTGCTCTTGCAGAGCGGATACGAGGGTTCGATCGGAGTCATCACTCCGTTTCGCGGCCAAAAGAATCGCATTGATCGTTTGATTACGAAGCATCCCCGTGCTGGAGAAATGAGAGCACGGAATCTACTTGTGGACACTGTCCATAAGTTCCAGGGAGATGAGCGGGATATCATCGTTTTTTCCCCGGCACTCTCACAAAATGCTCCAC
>JAPLUJ010000391.1 GCA_026397695.1 Verrucomicrobiota bacterium
CGTTGATCATGAGCCATAACAAAACCCTGGCGGCCCAGCTATACTCGGAGTTCAGGAATTTCTTCCCGCACAACGCGGTGGAGTATTTCGTGTCGTATTTCGATTACTATCAGCCGGAAGCATATATCCCGCGCAGTGATACATATATTGAAAAGGATTCGTCGATCAACGAGGAGATCGAGCGGCTGCGGCTCAGCACCATGGGCTCCTTGCTGACGCGCGAGGACACGATCGTGGTGGCCTCGGTGTCGTGCATCTATGGTTTGGGCTCGCCCGAGGATTACGAGAACCTGATGGTGCCGGTGTGGAGCGGCCAGCAACTCACCCGCGAGGAATTCATCAGCTCGCTGGTGGGCATGATGTTCGAGCGCAACGACAGCGCCTGCGGGCGGGGGAAATTCCGCGTCCGCGGCGAGGTGGTGGAAGTCCACCCGGCCTATCTCGATGAAACCGCCATCCGCATCGAGTTTGCCGAGGACGCGGTCGAGCGCATCACCAGCATCCACACGCTGACCGGCAACAAGATCGAACTCCTCGAAAAACACACGTTTTTCCCGGCCAAACAGTTTGTCACGCCGGGCGACAAGATGCAGCGTGCGACCGTGGAGATCCGCAAGGAGGCCGACGCACAGGTGGCAAAGTTTGAGCACGAGGCAAAACTGCTGGAAGCGCAGCGGCTGCGGATGCGCACCGATTATGATCTCGAAATGATGGCCGAGATGGGATATTGCCAGGGGATAGAGAACTACTCGCGCCACATCACCGGGCGCAAGCCGGGCGAGCGGCCTTATACTCTGTTGGACTTCTTTCCGCGTGATTTCCTGCTGATTATCGATGAAAGCCACGCCACGATTCCGCAGATCGGCGGCATGTATGAAGGCGACAAGAGCCGCAAGACAGTACTTGTCGAACACGGATTCCGTTTGCCAAGCGCTTTGGACAACCGACCGTTGCGCTTCGAGGAGTTCATGCAAATGACCGGCCAGCGGCTATATGTTTCGGCCACGCCCGGACCGTTCGAGTTGACCAATTCGCGGCCGGAAAACCGCGCGTTCATCGCCGTGAACACCAAGGACGCTGCCGGCCGCACGCTGCCAGCCAGTCAGCGCAGAATCCGCGTGACGCCTAGCGGAAATCTGGAGCCGATAGAATATTTCGATCCCACCCGGCGCGGTACCCCGTTGGTTGTCGAACAGATCATCCGGCCCACCGGGCTGCTCGATCCGGTGATCACGCTGCGCCCGCTCAAGGGACAGATCGATGAGACCATCGAGCTGTGCCGCCAGCGCGTGGAACTGCACCAGCGGGTGTTGGTGACCACCCTCACCAAGAAAACCGCCGAGGATCTCAGTGAATACCTGCAGGGCACCGGGCTCAAGGTGCGCTACATCCATGCCGACATCGATGCCGTCGAGCGGGTGGAGATTTTGCGCCAACTGCGCGCCGCCACGGTGGATGTGCTGGTAGGCATCAACCTGCTGCGCGAAGGATTGGATCTACCGGAAGTTTCGTTAGTCTGCATCCTCGATGCGGACAAGGAAGGTTTCCTGCGCAACGAAACCTCACTTATCCAGACCGCAGGGCGCGCGGCCCGCCATCTGGGCGGCGAATGTGTGTTGTTCTGTGATCAGGTGACCGATTCGATCCAAACGTTGCTGCGCATCACGAGCGAGCGCCGCGCCCGCCAGCAGGCCCACAACGAGGAACACGGGATCACGCCGCAGAGTGTCAAACGTGCCCTGCAGCACAGCCTCCACACCCATGAGAAGGAACGCGAACAAGCGGATCTCCTGAACCGCTCGCTGGTCGCCGACAACCTGGAAGCCTACGATAAACTCCGCGTCATCAGCGAGCTTGAAGAGGAAATGCGCGACGCCTCGTCGCGCCTCGAATTCGAACGGGCCGCCCACCTGCGTGACCAGATCGCCGCCTTGCAAAACCCGCCCACCCACACACCCGCGCGGACCGTGAAGTATCCCGCTAGAAAAAAACACTGAATCGCGGCCAACCGGAACCCAGGCATTCTCTTCACGCCCGTATTAATTTGTCAGACAAATTATCAGGAATCCAGTTGCGGTTGCGTGTCTCACGCCGGAGCGCGAGTCTCCAGACTC
>JAPLUJ010000354.1 GCA_026397695.1 Verrucomicrobiota bacterium
AACGCGCGTCCGAGTTCCACCACATCCGCGCCCACGGCATCGAGCACCGGCGTCTCCACAATGGCCAGTTGTTGCACCATGTCATAGACGTAGATGTCCCCGCTGTGGATGCCCAGGTGCTTCTTCAAGCGCGCGTAGGCAATTGCCGCGATGCCTGATGAACGATGTGCGCCGAAATCGACCGGCACGAAATCCGGCTGGCGGTGCTGGATGGCTGTCAATACTCTTTCACGTGAGGTCATGGTGGTTACTCCCAAATGGATTTCAATTCATGGACGCGGAGAAAGCGGGCTTTGATTTCACCACGACCGGCAGTCGTGGTCAACGCCGGTTGGGTTTCTTCCGGAATCACCGTTCGCGGGATGTAAACCCGTCCGTCGTTGCCGTAAACCTCAACTGATGTGCGATCCAGCAGGATCCTGAGACGTATCGCGCCATCGATCGGTTCGAGTTTCGTATTGATGCCGCATGCCGACAAGGTCTGGGTTTTGGCATCATACACGGTCTTGAGTCCGCGCATGCTGATGATCGTTTCCGTATCGGCGGCAGGCACGAACTCAACTTCCAGGTCAAACAGATCGCCGGTGATTCCGGCCAGCGGGTTGTCGCCCGCTTTCAGCACCAGATCTTTCCATTGATGGGTCTTGGTCCGCAGCGTTTTGAGTTCATCTATCGGATTCATGCGCAGGCGCGGGCCGTCCTTGGTCGCGTGCAGGGTCAGCTCGGACGGCACAGTCATCTGCTGGTTGAACGGCATGCCGGGATACTGGCCGCCCTGCATCCAGGTCATCTGCACGCGCCGACCGGCTGGATCGTTTTCCCAAGTCATGGTTGCATAGTAGTTCCCCTTGATCACCAATGATCTCTCACGGTCCTCCGTGGTGGCCGGCTTGCCGGCAAGCGTGTAAAACCTGTGTCCGTCGAATGTGCCGATTATATAACTGCCGTCGATCAGGATCATGACCCATTTTTTGTTTTTGGCATCGCCATCCACGGGCAGTTCAAAGAAGTCCACGCAGCCACAGAGTTCATCGTGCTTCCCGTCTGGCTGATCGACGCGGCTTTCATAGGTCCAGCTCTTCAGATTTTCGGAGCTGTAAAATCCGACACAGCGGAACATCTTGCCGCTTTCATCCTTGAAAAAGTCATAGGTCGGGGCAATCCAGCGTTTGGTCGGTTCGTACCAGAACGGCCTGGGAGTATCGATTCTAGCGCCCTGATGGCTCAGCACCGGATTCCCCGCATAATCGGTCAGGGTATAGCCACGATCATTGGAATAGGCGTAACATAGCCCGATCTTGGTCCGCAAATAGAACATCACCAGCACATCCTCCTGGCCGGTCTTGAGGCCAAGCTGGTTGTTGCGGTCGATGAACGCCGCGCCTGAAAAACAAGCGCCGCTTTTGGCCTCCGGAAACAGCACCTTGGGCTGTTCCTGCCAATGCACCATATCCTTGCTGACCGCATGGCCCCACGACATGTTGCCCCAAGGCAACCCCACCGGGTTGTGCTGGTAGTACAAGTGGTATTCGCCTTTGTAATAAATCATCCCGTTGGGATCATTGAGCCAACCGGTCTTGGAAGAGAAGTGAAACTGCGGCCGCAGCTTCTCCTTGTAGAAGTTCTCCGCGCCGGGGATGGTGTCCGACTGCTTCACCAGCGCAAAGCCCGCGTCTGTCGCCTTGGAGGCGACCACGCCGGCCTGCCGGCCCTTGTAGCGATCAATCTCGAAGAACGCATACCAGTCCGCCTTGTCCGGTCCCGACGCCAGAGCCATGCCTAAATCCAGCACAATCCTGCCATCCACAGTCAGCTTCAGGTTGCCGTTCTGTCCGCCCTTGTTCTGAACCGGCACGATCAGGTATTTTTGGGATATGGTGAATTCCTTCCGTTGTTCCTTGACTGGCATTTCTTGAGCCGTGAGCGCCGCAGAGGCACCCAGTGCCGCCACCGCAGACACCACGGCAAACAAACGATTCCTGTGCATCTTCATATTTCTCCGTGACTACCCGGGTCGCCCCGCCATGGGGCGCCCCTTGACCGCAGTGTGGCTTTTCATGCCACAAGCGCCAGTGAAAAAATGCATTATTTCCGGGTCGCGCATTGCCGGGCACGTGGCATTTTGCGTCACCTGACGAATGGTCAGAGGTCAGTTTTGCGTGGATCTTTCAAACCAAGAAAGGAAAATAGAAACCAGAAGAGTAGAGAGCAACCGGCGGCTGTCGCCGGTTGCTCTCAACTCTACTGGTCAAAAAAACGGCGCGGCAACCCCCTCCATGTTCCTTTTTTCGGGTTATTCCATCATCTGCGCCCTTAAGTTGACGCGTATGCCCACGGGGGCTACAGCAAGACCCAGTTGGGTATTGCGGCTCATGCTCTGGCGAGTCTGGAGACTCGCGCTCCAACGCAAAACACGCAACCGCAACTGGTTTCCAGATAGTTTGTCTGATAAATTATCCTACGGGGTGTCATGACCGGATAATGCATGGTGGTGCAAGTTCCGCCGCGCGCGCCCGTAATCCATTGCCAACACGCAGCCGCAAACCGCATGAAATCCCTGCTTGCCTGCACGATAATCTTCTTGAGCGCCGGACGGTTGCCCGCGCAAACTGCCGATGCCATGCTTGCCACGTTTTTCCGCGAACACCTCGACGCCTCATTCCAGCTCCGCCCGGCCCACGCCACCGCGCTCGGCGCTCAATTCAACCTCGCCCGCTACCACGAAGCCGTGCTGTCTAACGGATCAATCCCGCTCAAGTTCCTGCCCGGACTCGTGCGCGCACAACTCGGCCTCCGCGACGCGCCACCTCCTTGAATCGTTCCCGAATGCGTTGTCATCAATCCCTGCCATGACGCCCGCCAAACCCTCCAAGTGGTGCAATCGCACGGTGTTAGGCATCGGGTTGGCGAGTCTCTTCAGCGATTGGTCGCATGAAATCGCCACCGCGGTGCTGCCCGCCTTCCTCGCCAGCCTAGGGGTGGCCGCAGCGTGGCTTGGTCTGATAGAGGGTGTGTCCGACGGGCTTTCGAGCTTCGCCAAAATGGCCAGCGGTTATTACACTGATCGTTTGCAGAAACGCAAGCCGATCGCCGTGGCGGGCTACCTCGTCACGGCCTTCGGCACGGCGTCATTCGGGCTGGCCACGAATGCCTGGCATGTGCTCGCGTCCCGCGCCACCGCATGGTTGGGGAGAGGTGTTAGAACGCCGGTGCGCAAGGCGTTGTTAGCCGGATCGGTCCCGCGCGAGGCATACGGCCGCGCGTTTGGCTTCGAGCGCATGATGGACACGCTGGGTGCGGTGGTCGGTCCGGCGACGGCGTTGGCATTGCTCGCGGCGGTGAACCACAACTATGCCGCGTTGTTTGCGCTCACGCTCATTCCCGGACTCATCGCTGCCGGGTTGATTGCCTTTGCCGTCAGGGAAAAGGAACGGTTGCCCGTGGCGCACGTTTCCTTCAAAGAGCAATTCCGCGCCTTGCCGCCGCGCTTCCGGCGTTTCCTCATCGCCGTCGGATTGTTCGGGGCCGGCGATTTCGCGCACACGATGCTCATCCTGCTCGCCGCCCAGAAACTCGCGCCTGAGGTGGGTGCCGCGCGGGCAGCGAGCCTCGCGGTGGCCCTCTATGTCCTGCATAACGTGTTTTACGCCGGCTTTGCCTTCATCGCGGGGTGGTTGGAGGATCGTTTTGAAAAGCGGCGTTTGTTAGCGGCGGCCTATGTTATTGCGGCGGTGATGGCGCTGCTCATCGTGATTTTGCCGATGCATGTTTGGACCCTGACAGTGGTGTTTGTTCTGGGCGGCATCTACGTCGCCGCCGAAGAGGCGCTGGAAGATTCATTCTGTGCCGAACTGGTCGGGGAGCATCAACACGGCATGGCTTTCGGCACTCTCGCAACGGTCAATGGCCTAGGGGATTTCCTCAGCAGTGTCATCGTCGGCGTGTTATGGACAAGTGCCGGCATCGGCATTGCCTTCGGTTACAGCGCGGTGCTTTTCCTCTGCGGCGCACTGTTGGTATGGCGCTTGCCCCCGTCTCCACCACCATGATCCGCCGCCACGCCACCTAGAGCATGCGTATTTGGTCGTTACATCCCATGTTTAATGTGCTCACAACTCAGCGTTTGACCTCGGAAACGCCGTAGTGTCGAGCAAGCCGGATTCCCTGAAATGGTAGGGCG
>JAPLUJ010000659.1 GCA_026397695.1 Verrucomicrobiota bacterium
TGGGACTACCGCTGGTTTCAAGCACAGCCGGTGGACTGAAAGACATCCTTGAGGACGACGTAAGCGGCTATGTGCTGTCCTACAACCGTGGCGCCGAGATCGGCCACCGATTCTCCGTGCAGGAGATGGCCGACCGGATCGAGCGCCTTGCCACCGAGCCGGAGACTCGCCACCGGATGGCAGAGCACAATCGGCACCATGCCCGGGAACGCTTCGCGGCGGTGCGGGTCGCCGCCCGGTTGGAGGCAATCTATCGGGAGTTGCTCGGCAATGGTTGCCCGCAGGATTCGAGAAGGGCGGAGACTCAGAGTTGAAAAACTAGCAGCGCTTCGCGCTTGATGCATTGACAACACAGGGACGCAAAATAAACCACTCTTCAAGACGCAAGATACCTCCGTATCATTGTTTCCGGTTTCGATGGAGCGCCGCGATACGGCCTTGTCATTTTAGCGATCAGCGCATCAATTCGATCCGAGCCTGCCAATAGAGCCAGCCCAGCTGGTAATCCGCCAATCTGCCGCCTAACCACCGCTGTCAATGTCGCTGCACGTCATACTCTCCATCGACTACGAAGTGTATGGTGATGGCTCCGGGAGTTTTGAGGATCTGCTGCTGCGCCCGACCGACCAGTTGCTGGGACTTTTCGATGAGTTCGGATTCAAGCTCACGATCATGGCCGAAGTGGCTGAGATATATGCAATCAAAAACTCTGAATCCCACCACACAATTTCGTCGCAAATTGAGTCGCAGTTGCAGCGGGCCAAACGAGCAGGTCATGACGTTCAGCTTCATCTGCATCCGGCGTGGTTCAATGCACAACTGCGGGATGGTGTCTGGCAGCTTGATTTCGCGGAGTATGGGCTGCCGTATCTGTCTGAGGAAAAAATCAGAGATTACGTGGAGCGGGGGAAAGCATATCTTGAAAAGCTTCTCACGCCGGTAGACCCTGGATACCGGTGCCTCGCTTTCAGGGCGGGTAACTGGCTGATCCAGCCGGAAAGAACCGTTCTCGATGCACTGTGCGACCAGGGTATCGTGATCGATTCCAGCGTCTTCGACGGAGGACGGTCGAAGGTCGGGCGTTACGAAATAGATTACACCGAGGCGCACCACTGCATGCTGCCATGGCGGGCAAGCCCGGACAACATCTGTCGACAGGACGATGCGGGACGCATCATCGAGATTCCGATTTACGCCAGACGGTCGAACGTGCTCAACATGCTCACATGGAAGCGGATTGCGAAGCAGTTGCGGCTGCGGCGGGGGATGAAGAACCGCAGCAGCGGCATGGAGATCGGCCGCCGATCGGGCAGCATGCTGAACTGGACCTATCCGAAGAAATTCGATTTCACGCGGATGACTTTTCCCGAACTGTGCGACTATACCCGCACAGCACAGCGATTGGCGGCAGATCTTGCCGTGCCGTGCCCCTGCGTCGCAATTGGCCACACCACCGATGTCGGCGACCTTGGGTATCTGAGAAAGTATTTCCACTGGATCAAGCAACAAAGCGATGTCAACATTAACACATTCCAAGGATACCACGCCATCTCATCTCTCACGTGAAACCGCAGGCATTGCGGAGAAGCGGGAGATTTTCGGACTTAACTTCGCCAATGTCTCGGTTGACGAGGCACTTGACATCATCGAAGATCATTTCCGAAGCAGGGATCCGTTGTACATTTTCACCATCAACGTTGCTCTGCTGGTTTACTCCAGGGAGGATCCTTACGTGCGCAAGATCTATGAGGAGTGCAGGTTGTTGACGGTGGATGGCATGGCGATTTACTATGCGTCCAAACTTCTGGGCAAGCCGCTCAAGGCGAGCGCCAGCGCGTCACTGATGTTCGAGCCGTTATTGGCGCGCTGCGCGGCAAACAACTACAAGGTATTTCTCATCGGCGCGTCGCAGGCCACGCTTGAGAAGGCGGTCACCAACCTGAGGCAGGAGCACCCCGGGTTGCGGATCTGCGGCTACCATAACGGATATTTCGACCATGGAAACCCGCCTGCGGATCTCGTCTCTGAAATCAATGCAAGCGAAGCAGATCTTGTCATGTTAGGGATGTCATCCCCATACAAGGAGCGATTCGTGAGGGAGAACATGGGGAAGCTGAACGTGCCCGTGTTCCTGGGGGTGGGCGGGATGTTCGACATCGCTGCTGGGGAGGCCCGGTTCGCGCCGGATTGGATCCGGAAATCATGCCTTGAGTGGCTTTATCGGCTGCTGCAGGAGCCCCGGCGGATGTGGAAGCGGTATTTTTACACGAACAGCGTGTTCGTCGGTCTGTTCTTGAAGGCATTTGCTCGAACCATCATCAGAAAACCATGAAACTTTGCTTTATCTACGGTACGCGACCCGAATTCATCAAACTTGCTCCCCTGATCATGGAGTGCAAACGAAGACCCGGCGTCATATCATGTGTCGTCAATACCGGTCAGCACAAGGAATTGCTGGAGTCCATTCACGACGCATTCGCGATGCGGCCCGATCACGACCTGGAGGTCATGAGAAAGGGTCAGTCGCTCGCAGAGTTGACCGCGAGGGCGGTCGATGCGCTGGGCCGTTTGTTCCGCAACCATCGGTTCGACATGACAATCGTGCAGGGTGACACAACGAGCGCGATGACAGGTGCCTTGGTGAGCTTCTACCACAAGACCCCGGTCCTGCACGTGGAAGCCGGGCTGCGCACTAATGACAAATACAGCCCTTTCCCGGAGGAAATAAACCGGTGCTTGATCAGCCGGATCGCGGATCTCCACTGTGCGCCGACAACGGCGGCACAACGTAACTTGCTCAGCGATGGTGTGCCAGCGGAGAGAGTGCGGGTCACGGGAAACACTGTGATCGATGCGCTGGAGATCATGATCTCCAGGATGCGGTTGGAGCGTGTTGCGAAGCAGGCCGGGCGGAACATCCTCGTCACGCTTCATCGCCGGGAGAACTTCGGGCAGGGTGTGGAGAACGTCTGCAGCGCGATCCTCATGATCGTCGAAAAGTACCCCGACGTGACAGTGACCTGGCCCGTGCACGAGAACCCAAACGTCAAGGACAAGGTGTATTCAAGATGTGGCGGGCACGACCGGATCGAGCTGTTGGAGCCGGCCGGATACGTCGAGTTCATCCGCTTGCTCAACAGGTGTCACTTCGTGATGTCCGATTCCGGGGGGGTGCAGGAAGAGGCGCCATCGCTGAACAAGCCCGTCCTGGTGTTGCGGGACACCACCGAGCGGCCGGAGGGTGTCGAAATGGGGGTCGCGAAACTAGTCGGGTGCGAGCTCGGGAAGATCCTCAGCGAGGCCGATCTCCTGCTGTTGGACGACAACGCCTACGCGCAGATCGCCAACCGGGATAATCCTTATGGTGATGGCAAGGCCGCGTCCCGCATCTTCGACTGGATCGAGGACTACCTCCGGACTGAAACAAAAGTTGTTGTCTGACATCCAGCTGGTATTGGATTTGGTGACCCATTCTCGGCGGTCTATGCCTGTCAACACCACCCCACACCCGGCGCGGCGCATTGGGGAAGCGTCCGCGGCAGGCTCCGCACCCCAATCCGCTTTGTCACATGCTATGCCTGCCGCTCCAGCTTCCCAAATTCGAGTCTTGCGCACATTCACCTTGATCTGCCATCCATGATCTCCTATCAATTTTCAGTGCTCCGTAACCATAGCTTAGCATAGCCACTGCGTGGCCGGGCTTCGGGGGCCGCCTCACTGCGGGTGCCGACGCACTTTCCGCATTGCCAAACAAAAAAACTAACCAACTAAATAACAACAATGAATCGCCAAAACAGTGAAAAGAGAAAAGGGTACGTTGATGATTATCTCGAACGCTGCCAACTGCCCGGGGAGGTGCATGCGTATTACCGTGGCAAACGTATTTTGGTGACAGGGGGCGCAGGTGCCATCGGGAGCAATCTCGTGATCGGGTTGTCGAACCTGGTCGGTGACACCGGGCAAGTGATCATTCTGGACAACCTGTCGGCCACCAAGTTCAAGGAACCCTGGAACGTGTGTCCGTTGAGCAACGTGATGTTCGTGGAAGGTGACATTCGCGATGACGTCGCGCTCAAGCGGGTTTTCCTGGAGGGTCCCGATCTGGTATTCCACCTGGCGGCTTTCTTTGCCAACCAGAATTCCGTCGATTACCAGGAAACCTCGGCATGCGTCGACGTGATCGGCCACATTAAGCTGCTTGAATACTCGCAGTTGAACGCAATCGAGAAGTTCGTTTATGCGTCAAGCGGTTGTGCTATTTACGGGTCCTTCCCGAAGCTTCCCCTGGAGGAGGATTTCATCTCGATGCATCTCACGACTCCGTATCAGATCAACAAGATGACCGGAGAGATGTACTGCAATTTCTACAACCATCATTACGGTCTGAAAACGGTGAACTGCCGGTTCTTCAACTCATTCGGTCCGGGTGAGGCACCCGGGCAGTATCGCAATGTGATTCCCAACTTCATTTACTGGGCCATGAACGGCATCGGCCTGCCGATCACGGGCACGGGCGAGGAAACACGGGATTTCACCTATGTTCTCGACCTCATGCAGGGCTTGCTGCGGGCGGGCTACTACGAGCAGGCTGTTGGTGAAAACTTCAATCTTGCAGCTGGTGAGGAAATTGCAGTCCGGGACATGGCGGCAAAGGTCAACGAGGCGACCAGTAACAAGAGCCCGATCGTGTTCACGGAACGGAGAAAGTGGGATACCAAGCCACGTCTGCTGGCGAGCATCGAAAAGGCGCAACGATTGATCGGTTACCGTCCGCTCGTGCAGTTCGAAGAGGGCTTGAGGGTCAACCTCGAGTGGTTCCAGGACAACCTCGAGATCATCGAATGTGCCGCCGACTTCAAGCCCGGCATGAGCAGTGCGGTGCGGGGTGTCAAGACCCTTAGCAAGTGAATGACCTGCGCAGCGAATTGTGCTGAAGAGGCTGCACGGTGCGGATCGAACTACGGAATGTTTGGTTTGCAGTAGAGTGGAGGGTAACGGAGGCTTACCGACATGATAAGCAAGCGGCGACTGTTACTCACCGTCGACCACGAAATCTTTGGCAACGGCGTTGGCGACGTGCGGCGGCACATGGTGGAGCCGACAGAACGGATGGCGCGGATCAGCGAGCAGTTCGGAATGCCGCTGACGGTGTTTTTCGAGGTGGAAGAATTTCTGGCGTTTGAACGGGAACGGGAGAATCTGCTAGATGTGTGGGGCTACGATCCGGCGGCGGAGGTGCGGGCGCAGGCGATCGACTTGGTGAAGCGTGGTCACGATCTTCAACTCCACCTTCATCCGGAGTGGGTGGGGTCGGTTTTCGAGGGCGGGCGCTGGATCCTTCGGCCGGATAAGCGCACCGTAGACAGCCTGTTTGAGGCGCAGGCGGATGTGAGCGCCTACATCGGCCAACGCAAGGCGGTGATCGATGGGTTTTACGAAGCCGCAGGCAGCACGCGCGGCGGGTGCGGGCCTACCGCGGCGGGGGCTTCTGTGCGCAGCCGGGACGGAAATTGCTGAGGGCTCTAACGGAGAACGGGATCGTGATCGACAGCTCGGTGGTCAAGGGGATGGTTCGCAAGGACGAGCATGTGCATCTGGACTTTACCGGAGCTCCGGGGGACCGGCGCCACTGGCGGGTTTCGGAAGATGTGGCGGTCGTGGATGAGGAGGGACCGGTGACCGAGATTCCGATATATTCGCGAATGGGCCGGCGCTTCCAGCAACTGACACCGCGACGTCTGTTAGCGAAGTTTTCGGGTAATATCCCAAAGGAACAACAGCGGGATATGGTGAAGCAGTTAGAGATCGGCCGGACACCCGCCAGCGTGCTGCGCTTTCTGGCCCAGCGCTTCCCGATCAAGCTGGATTTCCATAACATGTCGTCCGGGCAGATGCTGCGCTGGATCAGGAACACGCCGCCAGCGCCGGATGGCGATTTGGATGTGATCGTCCTGATAGGCCACAGCAAGGAGCATCGGGATGACGCGGATTTCGAGCGCTTGCTGGCTGCGGTGGCAACTGATTCGGCGTTTGAGGTGGTCTCGATGAACGAAATCGCGGAGAGGTTGGGGAGTCAGAAGACGGAGGACTAATGACTGATCACACTACGTCCCAAGAGGGGCACGGGCGGCCCGCCCAATACTGTCAGTTTAGCAAATCATGACGGTGGTCTGCCGGATTCTTGTTGCCGGCTTGGTTCCGCGTTTCCTCACCGGGAACTTGGGTCTGAGCTTTGCTTTGATGGTGCGCGCTGTACTCCGACCCCGGCTGCTTGCGGTTTCGGTTTCTCCAAGGTGCGTGCGCATCAGCGCGAACACAGACGCCCTTGCCTCAGGGGGAAATGCTCAGGACCGGGCCTGTTAGTGTGGATTTGATGATTTCGATACTCCCCTCGTAACTGAGTTCATCCGGATCCCGCCGTCTGTCCAAAGCCGCTTGGGCCATCATTTTCCTCACCAGATAGTGTGCCAGGATCATGCCCCAGAATTCCTGCCTGACCAATTCTGGCATCTTGCTGCGCAAGGTGATCCTGCCCTTGCGCAGGATGGTTTTGCCCTCCTTGATTGTGATCTCAATCTCCCATCTTTGGGGATAAAGTGCAGCAAGTTCCGCCGCCGTCGCCACCGCCGGATCAAGGATCGTGGTCATGAGCCGGTAGACTTCCGCCTTGTCGTCGGCAGCACCGGGATCCTTGAGCATGTATTCGATCACACGCACAACCACCGCCTTTGCTCCTTTGACCCGTTCCTCTTCGGGCAGCCATTTGGCGAGGTAGGAACCGTCGGCGAAGACCTTGATTTTTTGCAGCTTCACGGACATTTTCGCCCGCCAGAGCAGGTATGCGCCGGTCGCGGCGAATTGCTTCCAGAGCGCGTAGCCGGGAAAAAGACGGTCCGCCATGCATAACATGCCAACGCGAAGACTCGGCACCAGAGATTTGGCGAGGTTGATTTCCGAATCCTTGTACCCACCGAGCTTTGCCGCGAAAATCAGATGGGTTCCGCATTCGACCAGCCCGACAAAGCGTGCTAATGGCCAGGCCGCCTCCCCGTTCTGGTTGGACGAGCGTCCGAACTCTTTGGCGTTGGCAGGAGTATCCTGCAGAGCAAGAGTGCTGCCGTCAAAAGCCACTAGGAGCAGGTCCTTGAAGTAACTGCCCGGCAGGGATTTTTCGGCCATGGGCGTTGCCATTTCCTCATGCAACTTCTGCATGGGCAGTGCCCCTAACCGTTGCCTAGCATTGCTCAGAGACTCGCTGCATGCAACCCGGAAGTGATGGTTTCCGAGCCACTGCAAGCCGCTCAGCAGCCACCGCAGCACGCTCTGATAAGCGACTCCTGGAAACAGGCTCAGGGTGATCACATAGTAGACAATGAGAGCCGCCGGCAGATCGCGGACCCGCTTGTCGGCCTTGTCGCATGCGGCGATGATGTCCTTGATCTTTTGCAGGGGAAAGCACAGGGCAAGAACCCCCATGCTAAGA
>JAPLUJ010000241.1 GCA_026397695.1 Verrucomicrobiota bacterium
CACCGGCAAACCGCCCGATGCACCGGTGCGTTTCTCGGTGAGGATGTGGGTGAGTGTCTGCAGGGTTTTGCCGAGACCCATGTCATCGGCGAGAATCCCGTGCAGGCCGTGCCGCGCGAGGAACTGCATCCAGCGGAATCCGGCTAACTGATAGTCACGCAGCGTCGCCAGCACGCCGCCGGCGGGTTCCACCGCAGCGATGCCGGCAAACCCATGCAACTTGGCGGCGAGTTCGGCCAGGTCAGGCGGCGGCTCGAGGTGCAGCTCCGCCAGTCCTGTGAGCGCGGCGGCGTCCAGCGCGTGCAGCCGCGCCTTGTCGGGAAACCTCGGATCAAACAGCGACGCGAGATGCTGGAGAATCCGCCGCACGCGCCCAATCGGCAGGCGCAGCGCGTCCCCGTCCGGCAGCGGCGCATACACAAAACCTGTGTCCGGGCGCGCGAGCGTTTCGCCGAGCAACTCATTTTCTAACAATCCGGCGAGGATAGGCAGCAGATCGTAACTCGTACCGCCGACGTCGAAACCGACCGAGAGGCTGAACCAACCACCGGCCGCGGGGGCCAGCTTGCTGTCCCATTGCGCGGGATCCGCATCGAACACGCGATGGCCGACGTTGTCATCCACGGTCACCCGCCAGCCGAGTTTTTCTAACATTTCGATCCATTCGCCGCGGAACTGGTGCCAGAAGGCATCTACGGGCATGCGGCTGGGATCGGGGAACCAGCGGTCGCGCGGAGGCGTGTCACGGGTGTCGCGGGATTTCCGGTTCAGCAGGAAGCGCCAGGCGGAATTCGTTTGCAGCGATGACAGCCCGATATCCGCGAGTTGGCGGGCGGCGGCGTTTTCGGTAGCCGCCCGGTGCTCCAGAATCGCCGGGCGGGCGTCCGGCAAGGTGACGCGGCTGGTCCACGCCGGCATGGATCCGCGCAGCGGGCTACGATGTGTATCGTACATCACGGTGGCCTCGGCGGAGATCCAGGTATCGGACACGGGTTGGCCGAGCGATTGCAACAACAAGCGTGACGAGCGGTCCATCGGTTCGCGCGTGACGTGGAGTTCGAATGCCGGCACGGGTGAAATCCTCGGGAGTTCCGGAGCCGGAGGCGGTGCTGTTGTTAGCACGGGAGACGGCAGCGCGGCAGCAACCGCAGCCGCCACGCTCCCGCCCCGCAGGCGCGCGAGGTCATGCTCTTTTGCCGCCCGCAACATCAGCGCCGCAGCGTGATGACAGAAACCACCCACATCGCACGAACAAGACGTTTCCAACTCCCAGCCGCCATCCGTCTGCCAAAACCCCACTTCGGTTTGCTCCTGCGCGACATTTCCTAACAGAGAAAATGAACCGGCAACGGGTTCCTCCAGCCTCAGCTCCCTCACCTTCGCCACGAGCGGATTGGCGGCGGTGAGAATCTCGTCATCAAACCGTTGCTGCCACCGGGGAGCCCGGAAAAACTGCAGGAGTTCGGTGTCGGTTGGCACGGCGACGTGGATTCACGATTGGGTTGAGGGCGGGCAGTGTCCGACGACGCTGCCGATGCGCTTGCGCTTTCACGAAGCCACGATATTGAGCAGTTTGCCGGGAATGAAGATGATTTTGCGCAGCGTCTTGCCGTCGGTGTGTTCCTTGACTTTCGGGCTGTTGAGGGCGGCGGTCGTGGCGGTTTCCTCATCGGCGTCCGTGGCAATCATCAAGCGGTCACGCAACTTGCCGTTGATCTGGATGACGAGCTCAATCTCGTGGCGGACGAGTGCCAACGGATCATGGGCGGGCCAGGTTGATTCGGATAGAAGAACGGCCGGGTGCTTGAAAACCGCCGCCACGCGCGCGTGGATTTCCTCCGTGAGGTGCGGCGCGAAGGGATTGAGCACGGTAAGCAATTGGATGAATTCCTGCAAGGGCACGACCTCGGCCTGGGTGAAGGCGTTGGTGCAAATCATCATTTGCGAGATGGCGGTGTTGAAACTGAGTTTCTCGATGTCCGCGCCGACTTTTTGGATCGTTTCGTGCACCACCCTGAGCAGGTTGTTGTCCGTGCATGCGACGTCCTGGATTTTCGCCGAGAGCTGCCACTGGTTTTCCTGTTCTTCGAAGGCAACGCGCCAGACCCGGGCGAGGAAGCGAGAAACGCCTTCGACGCCTTTCATCTGCCAGGGTTTCACCTGCTCTAACGGACCCATGAACATTTCGTAGAGGCGCAGGGCATCGGCTCCATATGCGGAAACCACGTCGTCCGGGTTCACCACGTTGCCGCGTGACTTGGACATCTTCTGGCCGTCCTCGCCGAGGATCAGTCCTTGGTTGACGAGTTTTTGAAACGGCTCCGGGGTGGTGACGTGGCCGAGGTCGAAGAGGACCTTGTGCCAGAAGCGGGCGTAGAGCAGGTGCAGTACTGCGTGTTCCGTGCCACCGACGTAGAGATCGACCATGCCGGGGGGAGATTTGGTCTGTGCAGAGGAAGATGCCCAATAAGCTTCGGTTTCCACCGAGATGAAGCGCGCGGTGTTACGAGGGTCGCAGTAGCGGAGGTAATACCAACAGGAACCGGCCCATTGCGGCATCGTGTTGGTTTCACGCAGAAAGCCGTCGGGCAGGTGGATCCATGCCGTCGCCTTGTTGAGGATGGGTTCCGGAGTGCCGCTCGGTTTGTAATCGTCTAACGGCGGTGCGAGCAGCGGCAGCTCGGATTCCGGAATGGCCTGGTGCCGGCCGTCCTTCCAAATAATCGGGAACGGCTCACCCCAGTAACGTTGCCGGGAGAACAGCCAGTCACGGAGTTTATATTGAACGCGGCGGATGCCTAATTTGTTAGCTTCCAGCCAGGCTATCATCCGGACCTTGGCTTGTGCGGTGGGCAGTCCGTCGAGAAAACCGGAGTTGATGGCAATGCCAGGATCGCAGAATGCTTCAAGCAAGAGGGGCACGGGCGGCCCGTCCTTGTTTTCACCCAAGAGGGGCACGGGCGGCCCGCCCGTGTTTTCACCCAAGAGGGGCACGGGCGGCCCGCCCGTGTTTTCACCCAAGAGGGGCACG
>JAPLUJ010000372.1 GCA_026397695.1 Verrucomicrobiota bacterium
AAGATATCACATTCACTCCGGCCCCGGACAACAAACCGTACCGCGAACTCCTCATCAAATGGTGAGATGCAACCGCCGGACCGCGAGTCTCCAGACTCGCCCGCGAAAGAACCGCCCACCCGGGGCGGAACGCTCCGGGCACGGTCTGGAGCAGGATGCTCCAGCCACGGGATTTTGCGGAACGGGCAGGTCGGCGGGGCGTTGATAGATGACGGGGTCGATAAAGCGCAATGTCTCGCCATCGGTTCCGAGGATGACGTTTTCGTCGTGCAGGTCTTCGATGAGGAGATCTTGCACCGGGAGGTAGTAGTCATCATTGCGGAAGCGAAAGGCTCCGAGCCGGGCCATGTGGGCCTCGACCAGGGCGCGGCTGGCACCAATGGGATTTCCATCCGCCGAGATCAGGGCGGGGACAGTTTGCTGCCTGATGATGACGGCAAGAGAATCATCGTCATCGATGAACCCGATGAAGGTGTAGGCGGTGTCCGGGAAGAGGATTCCATGCCAATGGAGACGCTCAAAGAATTGGAGCCAGTGACCGTGGTAGCTGCCGTTGTTGGCCTTGATGAAATGGAGACCGTCGGATTCAGGGAAAACTTTTTGTTCCGCTCCACCCAGTGAGCCTGCGGCAAGCCAGTCCTTGTTGAATTGGTTCGAGTCGAGAAAGAGATCGCTCAGGCAGCGTCGAATTTGCTGCTCTTCAACGGTGCGCAGCGCTCGATCGAGTTCGCATCGTCCGGTTTTTGTCGTTGGGACCGGGATGCCAGCTTTTTCGTTTGCTCGATGCACTCCTCGTAGGACATCCGCCGCTCGCTCGCCTGTAGCGCCAAGGCTTTTTCGCAGGATGCTTTGTGGGCTTCGTTCAAGTAGATTGGGTTTGCGTTCATGGTGGTATTGTAAACCGGGTGTCAAGGGATGCGGCGCGAGGCTTCTGTTTTCCGACAACGGCGGGACGCCTGTGTTGCTTACATGGACCCTGGCGGTCTGTTGGACGCCGTGGGTGTCGAGGAAGGCACGGGACAGATTGACGATGGTTTTGCCGCGCCAGTGCATGACGAGGCGGCCGCTGTTAGTGACGTTGGCGACATGCACGCACTCGAGGTTTTCCTTATCGGCCGCGCGGATGAAGAAGTCGATTTCCGCGGGATCGATGCAGACGGCCATGCGTTCCTGGGATTCGGAAATGGCGAGTTCGGTGCCATCGAGGCCGTCGTATTTTTTGGGCACGGCATCGAGGTTGATGTCGAGCGATGGGGCGATTTCGCCGATGGCCACAGAGACGCCGCCCGCGCCGAAGTCATTGCATATTTTGATTTTGCGGGCGAGATCCGGGTTGCGGAACAGGCGTTGGATTTTGCGTTCGGTGGGGGCGTCGCCCTTTTGGACTTCGGCGGAATTTTCCAGCGCGGTAATGGTGTGTTCCTTGGACGATCCGGTGGCGCCGCCGACGCCATCACGGCCGGTGCGCCCGCCGATGAGCAGGATCACATCGCCGGGGGCAGGCGTGCCGCGGAACACCTGGGAGCGCGGCGCGGCGGCGACCACCGCACCGATTTCCAAGCGCTTGGCGACGTAACCGGGGTGATAGATTTCCGCGACCTGGCCGGTGGCGAGGCCGATTTGGTTGCCGTAGGACGAATACCCGTGCGCGGCGATCTGGCAGATTTTTTTCTGCGGAAGTTTGCCGGGCAGCGTATCGGCAAACGGCGTGCGGGGGTCACCTGCGCCGGTGACCCGCATGGCC
>JAPLUJ010000118.1 GCA_026397695.1 Verrucomicrobiota bacterium
TTCGCGCTGGAACCATTCGATGCAAGGAAAACACAAAATGCAATGCAAGCACATGTTCGCCATCCTGATGCTGGCGGGAAACGCCGCCATCGCCGCCGACACCGTGACGGTCACGGGAGTGCAACAACGACCGTGGATCATCAATGACGGCGGCACCTTGAAATCCGCAACCGAACTGACGGTTGACAATCCCCGCAGCCAGGCAATTGACGCCTGGGTGAAAATCAGTGTGGCGGACAAGCCCGACTGCCTGGAGACCCTGGGCAGCCTGGTACCTGGTAACAACAAGCGGGTGATCCATGTGTTGGAACTCAACAAGGATGGCGACAAGGTCACCTTTGCCCTCTTCGACAATAAGGATGGCCGGGGCGATGCCCTCGGCACCCATACGCTGGCCCAGCAGAAGATCCGGCACTGGCGGCTCTACGTCGGCCACAACACCCATCTCGACATCGGCTACACCGACTATCAGGAAGTCCTGAAAACGCGGAAATGGCCTGGTTTCTGGGATCAGGCGCTGTTGACCGACATGCCGGCATCGGATGGCTGGAACGACGACTCCAAGGTCCGACTGGAAGTGGAAGGCACCTATCAGCTCGACACCACGCTGCCCGTCCGCAGCGCCGACTGGTTCGAGACCCTGCGGACCCGCCTGGCACAAGGCCGGTTTGCCTATGGCGCGGCTTTTGCCAACAATGCCCATAGCAACTGGGGTGCCGAAGAACTGGCGCGCTCGACCTACTATGCGGAACGTTTCTTCAAGGACAAGACCGGCGTCGCATCGACGAAGAACATCATCATGCGCGATGAACCGACACTGAGCTGGGGGGTCATCGACGCGCTGGTCGAAACCGGTGCCAAGTCGTTTGCCATCCATCATAATTCCGACCACAATCCATGGCGTGGGACCACCACCTATCCGGAGTTGTTCTATGCCCAAGGCAGGAACCCGGCGAACAAGCTGTTGGTATGGAATTCACCGGTCGGCAATTACTGCGAGGACGAACTGCATTTCCGGAGCCGGAATACCAATGAACTGATGGCCAGGATCGCGGGCAAGCTGATGGGCTATCAATCCAAGGGCGTTGGCACCAGCCGTGCCCATCCCTATCCCTACGACGTGGCCATGGTCAATTTCACCAACGGCAGCGACAACGGCCCGATGATCGTCCAAGTCTATAACAACATCAAGGCCATCAACGACATGGGATATGTCTATCCAAAAATAATCAACGCCAACTACAATCAGTTCTTCGATGATGTCGCCGCCCACTGGAGCGACAAGATCCCCACCTACAAGGGAACCATCGAGGACTGGTGGAATTTCGGCGCGGCCTCGACCGCCTACGAAACCGGCCTCAACCGGATGAATCACGACAAGCTGGCCGCCGCCGAATTTCTGGCCACCGTGGCCAGCACGGCGATCCCCAATCTTCGCTATCCCTGCGAAGCGCTGGCCGGCGCCTACGAAAACCTGCTGCTCTACGACGAACATACCTGGGGCTCACCGAAACCGGCAGTCGACGAACAATGGCGCTGGAAACGCAATACCGCGATCGCCAGCGACAACGCCTCCACCCAAGTCCTCGCCGGGGCCATGACGGCGCTCAATACGCGGATCCCGACCACCGGCAAAACAGTCGTGGTATATAACAACCTGAGCTGGACCCGCGCCGATCTGGTGACCATCAGCCAGGCTGGCCTGCCAGCGCATTTTGATCTAACTGACGTCGAGAGNNNGGCTATCAAGTATCAGAAACAGAACGATGGCACGGTGGTGTTTGTCGCCGCCGGCGTGCCGGGGCTGGGCTACAAGACCTTCCGGATAACGGCACGCAATGACGATCCGGTCTTCCCAGCCACCGTGACCGCCACCAAGAACACGCTGGAGAATCCATTCTTCAAAGTGACTTTCGACCTTGCCGGCAATGTCACCAGCATCCTCGACAAACAAAACGGCAATGCGGAAATGGTCGATGCCACCGCACCACAGCCGTTGAACCAATATGTAATCTACAAGGAAGGCGCACTGGCCGGCCAGGTCACAACCGCCACCCTGGAAGCCAGCGCCGGCCCGGTGTTGGGTTATGTGGCCGCGGATGGCGCCACCACGGGGCTCGACAGCCTGCGCCGCCAGGTCGTCCTGTATGATGCACTGCCGCGGATTGACATACTCAACGATGCCGTCAAGGGAGCGCAGATCGCCAATGTCGAGATGGGATACTTTGCCTTCCCGCTGATGATGGACAACTTCATGCTGCGGCACGAGATGCCGACCGGCGACATGCGGCCGGGTGTTAGTTCCGACATCAACGACCCGGCCAGTGAGCAATACTACACATCTAGTACCGCTTTCCATACCGTCAACCGCTGGGTCGATGCCTCCAACCAGCGCGACCGGGGTATCA
>JAPLUJ010000071.1 GCA_026397695.1 Verrucomicrobiota bacterium
ACAGCGGGACGATCCTCCCCCTTGCTATCGAATGAAACCAACCGGCGGGAATAATCAACATACATGGCATCCATCCGATCGGCTTGACTGTGGGAACGGGCTGGGTGGATTGGAGCAGGACGGGAGTGGCATCGGGATGGATCTGGGAAAAGGGAACGGCAGGTGGAGCGTTATAGGTCTCTTTCCATTGCCTGGTGGCGTTGAGTTCATTGGCTTTTCGCGCATCGTTCTCAGCCTTGGTCAGGCGACTGGAAAATCCCAGGTAACCAAAAATTCCCGCAATACAAAACAAACCACACAGGAGGGTGATGACTTCTGCCTTCTTCTTGATTTTAAATTGGCGCCACTGAATTTTTAGTGGGTAGCCATTTTCATGTTAGGTATGTTTAATTTGCCAGCAATCCAGTAGGCGATAGCTCTAAAGTTACGGAATGTGCGATAGCCGCGCGCTCTTCTTCTTGCGAGTTGTAGCAGTCCATTGACGGCTTCTATGGCTGCCGAGGTGGTGTAGTTTTTATAGTAGCCCAAGATGCCTTCCCAGTGTCGTTTGAGGCTGCGGCCCAAGTTTACAAAGGCGTCCATCCTTGAGCGCTGACACCATGAAGCCACGGATTTCAAATGATCTTCTGCTTGCCCGCGAGTCGCGTAGCGCCATGTGTCGGCCAGGAATTCCCGGATGGCCAGGGCTTTCGCTATCTTGCTGTGATCCTTGCAAATTCGTTCACGCAAAGCCACCTGTTCCTCCCTGAGATTGACTGGGTTCCCGCGCAACGCCCACATCGCGCCACGGGGCAGTTTGCCACTTTCGAGCACCACCTCTTTACGGACGTTCTCGCACGCCACGCCGCAAAGTTTCATGACATGGAACCGGTCAAAACTAATCTGCGCCCCGGGGAAAAACTCATGCGCCCCGGCAATGAACGTCTTGGACATATCCATGGCGATCTCGTTGATTTGCCCGGCGGGAACGTTCCGGCGTGCCAACTCATCGTTGAATTCCTTGAAAGTCTCCTTGTCCTTTCCGGGAGTGAAAAACAACAACCTGGCAACCTTGGAACCGCCCTGGAAAGGACTCGTTTCCTTGCCGTCAATTTCCAGGAAAGCCGTGCCATACTTATGGCCCTTGCGGGTGGATGTCTCATCCACGCCGAGCCGCTCGAGTGTACTCCAATCCGCCTCTTTCCAAGCCTCGTCCACGCGTTCGCGGATCAGATGCCAAATGCGATCCTCACTCACCCCGGTCTGACGCGAGACCTCGGCAACAGGCAACACCTTGGCAAGAGTCAGCAAGCACGCCTCCATGAGCAAGGTGAAGCCACTGTAAGGATTGGACCAAGGCACCTGGACAGTCTTCACCAAGCCCGAGTCGGTCTTGATGCGCGGCACACGAGCCCGGATCGTGGTAGAGTGCTCAAAAAAATGCAGATGTTCCCAACTTCTTTGGACCGTATCGTGAACCGGACAAAGTTCGCCGGAATCAGGATCGGGGAAACGGCTCCCCTTCTCAAAGTCAATGTCAAGAGCCAGGGATTTAGCAACAGGATCAAAGTCGCTGGAAACGACCTTCCACGGAGAAGCCAAGCCCAAGGCTTGTGTAAACAGATGTGCGGTAGCCATGCCCCGATACTTGCAAAAAACAATGAATGCAACCAATGGAAAACCGCGCAACTTTGCGGACAACTTTCCCTGGTGCCTTGGGGGCCAGCCCCCAACCCCCCGGAGTTTATCGCATTGGGCCAATGGGCATTGCCTCAGCGGGCCGCGCGCAAGCAAGCCTCCGCGCGACCCTGAGGCACAAGCCCCGTTGGCGGCGTCCGCCGCTCCGGTTGCCCTCCGGCAGAGCCGTATCCTGCGGACGCTCTCCAAGCTTCACCGCGCCCCGTGCCCATGCCCAGCATAATAATAAGCTTCCACCAAGCGCCGCGCCCAATTCTCACCCACCTTTCACCTACGGATTTTGCGGATGAGGCCCGAAAACAACCGGAAACAATCCTCCGAATTTTGCCTTGACGTCAACCCGTCTTCCCATTGAAATCTCGGTTGTCCCCTTTCAACGGCCTTTTTTGGGAAAGCAATTTACTAACAGTACAGTACTATCAATAAGCAAGGGACCATGCCAATGAAAACACTCACGCTCATTTCCGCCGTATTCGTCGCCGCCTGCTGTACCGCAGCGGAGCCCGCAAAACCCGGCGCCTTCACCTGGCCGGACGCCGCGCCGGCGGACTGCCCGTTCCCGAAGTCGGAGACGTTCGGCAAAATCGAATTCACCGGACGGCACGCGGAATATACCAAGGCCGACACTTGGTATTTCGTCAATATCCCCTCCAAGTTCATCAGCACCGACGGTACCATGTGGCTCTGTTATGCGGCGAATTGGACGGATGTCGAAAGCATCAACAATGGGAAGCCC
>JAPLUJ010000051.1:0-1897 GCA_026397695.1 Verrucomicrobiota bacterium
CGACATCGCTACAACGTCGGTCTGCGTTTTCGTTTGTGAGGTGCGCACAGAAACACGCGCCGTGGCTGCCGCACCTTCCGTGCTGCCATCTTCGTAGTTAGCTGCGATCACAATGTCGTTGTTACCCTGCCCAACCCCCGTAAGAACTTCTGTATTCGTGTCTATCTGCTTCATCAGCTGGCTTTCAAGAATTCGCCAATGCTTTGGGAGTTTGATCGTTATTCCGTGCTTCAGATTGAAAGACTGGAACACGCTCGGGTTGAGTTCGGAAGCGTTTAGGACATTCAAGCCGAGCCATGGGCCGACGAGGTCAGTGAATGTAGAGAATACCAAGAGTGCAATAATCAGCTTTGACGCTTTCATGGCGTCTAATGTGAATGGCGGGGAAATCATGGCAAGGCATTTTCTCCTGATGACACGCGTCACTGGCTTTCTACACATTCTCAGAACTCACGGCAGAGTTTGGCGACGTGGGATTTCAGATCGCGGTGGTGGCGGGTGGGGTGAAGTGTTCGGTCCGGGCGGTGGCATGATGAAGAAAACGCTGTTGTAATTCGCAGTGGAACCACGAGAATCGAGACATGCCTGACTCAATCCACACTGACACCTTAATCATAGAGGAGGTACGGGCGATGAAGCGTGAGAACGCTGCGGAGCACGGTTTTGACGTTTCGCGCATTGTTGCCGCAGCGCGAGAGCGACAGGAACAAACGGGCCGCAGGATCGTCCGCCGTTCCATACCCGAAGGCGAGCAAGCCGGTCCGGCTACCCGCCTTGTCGAGTCCGAATGATCCGTGGCCATGCCATCCCTTGTCCGGCATTCAATGGATGGGCGATGTCTGCGGGTGATCACTCTCGCTGACGAACAGACCATTCACAACGCCTTTCCAGACAGGAGATTCAAACCATGAAAATCGAATATTTCCCGGAGACAGACAGCCTCTACATCGACCTGGCCGACAGGCCGGGGACAGACACCCGGGAAATCGAAGACGGAATCATTCTGGACATTGACGAGCACGGACGCGCCGTTGGACTGGATATCGCCCAAGCCTCAAAGCATCTGAGTTTGCAAACATTGAAGCTGCGGAGGCTACCCTTTATGATTGAGCAAGTTGTGTCATGAAGCAATAATAGGTGCGTCAATCGCGGGATGGAATTATAGCGTTAGCATGAAAGACGACCTCTCCAGCATCTACGCCACGCTTCATGCGATCTATTCCAAGCATCGACGAATGCATCGCGAGAATCCCGACTCAAAGCAGATGTGCTGCATGTGGTCCACGGACGATCCGCCGGACATTATCGAAGGAACGGACCCCATCTGCGATATTGAGGACGCGCTCGATATTCAGATCAGTGACGACGAGGCATTGGAACTCTACGACATGTACTTGGATCAAGCAGCCAGGAGGATTCTTGAGATCAGAAAAAAGAAATGCTAACAAAATCACTCGAACGCGGGCAGGCCACGTCAGTTGCCAATGCGGACGCGCTTCCGGACAGCCGTGCCTCATGCTTGACGTTCTCACACGCCGCCGAAGAAGTCGGCGGTGTGGTATGGGGTGGTGGGTTTGGATTTTTTGGAGGTGAGGTCGTGATGGACTTTGGCGAGCATGGCTAAGCGCATGGATTTTAGCGAATCAAGCTCCCTCCATTCGCACCGCCATCCGGCGGACAAGTGGGACGGCCGAGGCCGACCGTCCATACCTTTGAGGGAATTGAACTTGCTCGGCCATTCGACCCAAACGAGGTGGTTTGCTGAGTTCTGATGATGGCGCGTTCCATGGGCGGGCGGGAGCGGAAGCCGAAGGGGGTGAGTCGCCACGGCAGGGCGGTTTCCATGGCGAGGTAGTGGACGTCCTCGCCATCGAGGGCGGCGATTATTTTCGCTTCC
>JAPLUJ010000051.1:1964-5494 GCA_026397695.1 Verrucomicrobiota bacterium
TGGCGAAGGCGTACACCCGCATCAAGGAGGAGATGTTCAGCCGCAAGAACTCCAGCGCCAGGACGACATCATCCACCTGCCGCCGACGACACTGGCGGCCAGTATTCTGTCGGCAAGTATTCTTGTAAAAGAAGCGAAAATCGGCGAGATTGTGGCCCGCATCCAAACATTGCTCCGTTCATGAACGAAATCATCTTTATTGTGGAAGAGGCCCCGGAAGGAGGCTTGACCGCGCGTGCCTTAAGGGAAGCTATCTTCACCGAGGCGGATACGCTCGATGAATTGCGTCATCAGATTCTCGACGCCGTTGCCTGCCATTTCGATGATGGCAAGGGGCCGGACGTCGTGCGCCTGCACATCGTGCGTGAGGAAATCCTGGCCGCGTGAGAACGCCGTCCCACACACATTTCCAGGGTTGCCGGCCAAACAAACCTTGTAAAACATGAGCGCAGAATCCACGCCATGAGATTACCCCGCGATGTAACCGGCGACGATCTGGCGAAGGCGATGCAATCCCTCGGATACGAAGTGACCCGCCAGACCGGCAGCCACATGCGCCTAACAACTCCGCGTCATGGTGAGCATCACGTAACCATCCCGCGCCACAATCCGATGCGAGTTGGCACCCTCGCCGCGATTCTTGGCGAAGTTGCCGCCCATCTTGAAACAACCCGTGATGACATCGCCAGAAGGTTGTTCCGGTGAGGCTGACGGCATGGGCATCCATGCCAATACCAGGTGATTCCCGTCTCGCAGCGCGATGCTCCGCACACGGTCTGGAGCAGGATGCTCCAGCCAAGCACTCAGCGCGACCGCCGCGCTTTTTTCGGCTCGAAGGAAACCGTTTTAGGATCGAAGGCTTCGGGATCATAGCCCGGGCGCCACCATTCGATCTCACCGTGCAACGCCTGCATGTATTGAAAGGTGCCGCCGCAGTCTTCCTGCGGACAGGCGCGCACACCCCCTAACATCTGCGGCCCGCCCTCACCCGCCACGCGTTTTTCAAAAACGATTTCATGGATCCACTCGTCGGCGAAGTCATAGCGATAGAGGATGCGGATCGGCAGCCGGCGCCGCCCGAGAAACGTGGCCACGGTGAGCACCGCCTCGTCCTGGAATTCCCCGACCGTTTGATCTTCGAGGCCGATCGGGCCGATCACATCAATGAGCCGCTTGCTCGTGCCGTGGCGGAATTCGTGCGGGTGTTTGTTATCCCAGCCCATCGCCGCCTGAATCGCATCGCTGAAGGCGACAAACGTCACGTCGGTGGAAATGGAAAAGCGCCGCCAAATCTGCGGCTGGATTCCATACAGAAACACCTTCACCTCCACCCGGTTGGTCACGATCGTCTTGGCCATGCCGGAAGCTTGTGCAGAAAATGAACGAAAAAATCAAACCGGAAATGTGGTATGAAAATCACCCGGGTGCGTCGACTGCGTTGGACCCAGGCGAAGATTCGCATCTTGACAGCACGCAAACCAGACATCATGATGCCCACATGAGAACCACCGTGACATTGGAACCCGACGTAGCCCGTCTTTTGAACGACCAAGCCAGGCGGACCCGCAAGTCATTCAAGGAAACCCTCAACGCCGTGGTGCGTTTGGGCTTGGGGCGTGTATGGGAAGCACCTGCCACCGCGGAATTCACCATCGAAGCCCTCCCGCTGCGGCTTAGGACGGGGTTGGATGACCGGCGCTTCCACTCTATGTTAGATGAACTGGACACAAACGCCTTTATCGACAAGGCCCGCGCCAACAACCGGAAGAAATCACGCTCGTGATCGTCCCCGATGTCAATTTGCTGATCTATGCCTATGATTCCACTTCGCCGCATCACGACGCGGCGGCAGTATGGTGGCAGGGCTGCATGACCGGCACGGAGGAAGTCGGGTTGGCGGCGGTGGTGGTGTTTGGATTCGTCCGCCTCTGCACCCATCCCGGAGTTTTTCAAAATCCCCTCACCATCGCAGAAGCCACCAGACGCGTAGAGTCCTGGTTGGCCATGCCCCGTGTGCGCATCATTGAAGCATCTCCCCATCACATCGCGGAGGTGCTCGGCTTGCTGGCAGAAACCGGCACTGCGGGAAATCTCACCACGGATGCCCAGATCGCGGCGCTCGCCCGGCAGGAAAAAGCCATCCTCCACAGCAATGACACGGACTTCCAGCGCTTCCCCGGCATCCGCTGGCTCAACCCGCTCACAGGCAAGAGCCAGGTCACCTGAGCCGGACCGGGAATCCATGCCACCCGATGGCAAGGATTTTCACCAAGCGAAACAAAGCATCCCGACTAACAAACATCACGACCATGGAATCCCCGCCCACCTCCGCCAACCCACCCACCCCGCCCGCCGCCAACCACAACCATTTCCGCTTCCACGCGCCACACAACGCATGGAACTGATGCGCCGGAACACCGATCTAACGGAAACCACCAAGACCCTCAGCGAACGCATCCAATCCCTCACCGAGGAACTGCACCACCATCTCATGGTGAAGGAGTGATTCATCGCCCTGTAACTGCACTCTTTGCTGTCGATGCCAATGACCCGCATGAAATTTGCCGCGCATTGGCGCGACTTTTCCCGCAGGGGATAAGTAGTCATCGATCACTGCTGCAAAGCGGAGCTGGAAACTCCGGACACGGTCTGGAGCAAGATGCTCCAGCCACTTGGGTGTTGGCACCTCACTCTTCCAGCAAAACCCGCACCATTTCCGAATCGAGGGTGGCCGCGAGATCGGCCCCGGCTAACAGACCGGCGGCGAGTTTGGCCTTGTCCTGCTGGAGTTGGTGGATGCGTTCCTCGACCGTGTCCTGGCACAGCAGCTTGTGGACAAACACCGGCTTGTCCTGGCCGATGCGGTAGGCGCGGTCGGTCGCCTGCGCCTCGGCCGCCGGGTTCCACCACGGGTCGTAGTGGATCACCGTGTCGGCGGCGGTTAGGTTGAGTCCGGTGCCGCCGGCCTTGAGCGAGATGAGAAACAACGGGATCCTGCCGGTTTGGAAATCCGCGACGAGTTGGCCGCGGTCCTTGGAAGCGCCGGTGAGTTTCAGATAGGGGATTTTTTCACGGACCAGATGCGCCTCGATGAGTGCGAGCATGGAAGTGAATTGCGAGAACAGCAGGATGCGCCGGCCTTCTTCGATGAGAACCGCGAGCAACTCGGTGAGGAAATCGAGCTTGGCGGATTCGCGTATGTTGTTAGAAAAACCCGCGGGCAGCAGGCGCGGATCGCAGCAGATCTGGCGGAGTCTCAGCAGGGCGTCGAGAAAGACGATCTGAACGTGGTCCATGCCGCGCGCGGCGATGGCCTCGCGCACGCGTTTGTTCATGGTGGCGCGCACGGTTTCATACAGGTCCTTCTGCGCGGTGTGCAGTTCTATCAGATGGACGAGCTGGGTTTTGGGCGGCAGTTCCTTGGACACCTGGGCAACCTGCTCAAGGATCTGCAGCGGCCCCAGGAGGCCGAGGCGGCCTACCAGCGCGCCCTGGCCCAGGAGCCCGGCGACGCCCTGGCCCTGTACAAC
>JAPLUJ010000565.1 GCA_026397695.1 Verrucomicrobiota bacterium
ATTCTTGCGGAAAAAGGTTTCGGCTTCAAAGGGCATCGCCTAGTCGAAACGGGATTGGCCACTGCCACTGCGCAAGCGGCCCCGAAAAAGAAAATCCACCGCCATAAGACCGCTATCGTGCGCCGCGAGATCTCCAAACCGGTGAAAAACTTGTTGGAACTCGGCCAACTCCGCCGGGGGGAATCGTTCTTCGACTATGGCTGCGGCCACGGCGGCGATGTGGAAGCGATCTCAAAACTCGGCCACGAATCAAACGGCTGGGACCCGGTCCATGCGTTAGACTTGCCGAAACAAAGCGCCGACGTGGTCAACCTCGGCTTTGTCCTCAACGTCATCGAAGATCCTGCCGAACGGGTAGAAGCCGTGCTCGATGCCTGGCACCACACGCGCCGCGTGTTGCTGGTCTCAACCCTTACTGCCTCCAAACTTCGGCAGGTTACATCGTTCAGGCCGCACACATCCATCAACACGCCAGAAACGGCAACGACGATCCTCGCAACGGCCTCGCCCTCACGCCAGACGCCCACTGGATGTTCGACGCCGGCCTCTGGACCGCTATCCCCAAGGGCGATGACTTCATCATCAAGGTCGCCATTGGTCGCTTTACCGAATCATCTCCTCACGGACGTCTGCTTTCGAAGTTCCATGGTCAAGGCCTCACCTTCCACGAACATGCCAGCATGCGCCCGGATGCAACGCACTTAGCCTGGCATCGCCAACACCACCGGATTTGATATCGTGTCCAAAACGGGTTCCTCAAGCTTGCAGCGATTGAAAAGCCAAACGAGCAGATCGCGGCCGGCGACCAGTTCCTCGATCAAGAAGAGATCCATGTCTCGCTCGCAACCGCCAGAGATGCTGATTTTCATTACATTGAAGTTAGTGAGCCGATAGAGTTAGACCTTTCCCACCATTGTCCCAAGAATCGGATGCTCGATGACGGATTTTGACACACGGAAGGGGCTGTAGTCAGGATTGTCGGATACATATATCCAATAATCGGCATCCTGAGTGATCCGCTTGATTGCCTCGGTTCCGGGAGAGGCGGAACCGAACTCGGGTAGATTGGCAATCACAATCTCATTGTCGCGGCGCGGGTTGCGGTGGTATTCGAAAACGACGAAATCGCCGATTTGAAGGATTGGCGCCATCGAGTCGCCTGCAACTCGAACCACGAAGCGGCGCGGTTTCGCGAGATGCGGCGGCACGACGACCCAGTCAAGGTCCTCGCGGGAGTCAAGCGAGTCGGCCAGAAAGCCGTGAAAGGGACTTCCAGCGGCAAAGGAACCGACAAACGGAAGGTGGGTCTTGAAAGCTCCGCCCGCAATCTCCGAATATCCATATATGATCGGCGAAGCCGGGTCGGTTGGTAAAGCGAATCTGGTCAATGGTACATCTTCTTCCGCGTACCGGATTGAGGATGGCGTTGGTCGAATCAATACTGGTGCGGCTTCCGCTATGATGCCGGTCTCCCATCTTGGAGCCCCCCGTTGAGCAGCGGTAATCTCAAACGCTTCAACGAACCGAGAAAACAACCGGCCCTCCCAATTGTTGGGTTCAAATGGATCGCGCCCAAGCAGGGTTTGAGCTTCCCGCCTGAACCGCTCACCCAAAGCACCTTCGAGCCCGCGCCAGCAACCAATGATCGTATCACGCCGCTGATTCAAGAGCCTGTAAGTGGGTAGTTTGTCGCTTTTTTCACTATTGATGCCGGGGGCGGTCGGGAACAGGTTCCAAAGATCGTTGTTCCGCCAGAGTGAAAAAGGCATTGCATGATCGACATCGAAGCGGTCACTGCCGAGAGGCTTCTCCGACCATACACAGACCCGTTCCGTCAGCTTGCTGAAGTATCCTCGTGCATCGTTGACGTTTCTGGCTGGGTCGGGAATTGCCAATAGACAATCAATCACCTGGCTTGCCTTGACAGCGCCCTTGCTCAGTTGCTCCGTAAGTTCGGCCCAACGCAATACCGTGGCATCCTGAATCCAGCTTCCCGTCAGGCACAGTTCGCGCCACAGGTTTGCATCCATGCAAACGGATTTGTCTTTCCTGTCGTATTGAAAGACATCGAAATCGCCGCCACCGGCATGGCGCACTGGCATGTTCCAGATTGTTTGCTGAACCTTGGCGCGGGCCGTTTGCCACAGAACTTCCGCATCGCTTGTTAGCTTACCGCTAAACAACGCGGTATGGAAACCGCTCATTCCGCCTGCAGCGCGGAAGATTTCGATGAGTGCTTCAAGCGGGCGGCGGATCGCAACCCCATTGGCCGCACCACGCACCTCGCCGGTGCGTTGACAGATAAACATTTCGCTTTCGAAGATCGGCCAATAATAGAGCATCCATTTATCGGCGATGGACTGTACTGGAATCTTCACTTTCCCCTCGGAGGGCGCGGTCACAACGGCCTCACCAGGCAAACATCAGCCGACGTTTTGATTTGAAACCGATTGCGAAGTGTCTTGAGTACAGGATTTTTGGGGACTCATGGATATCGGGCGAGGAAATCTGATAGACTGATGGCAGTCACGGTTTTGGAGAGCGGGAAGGACTCTCCCTGAGGAATGATGTAATAGCCCTTGGTGGCTTGCAGGGTCTTCATGCTTTCCACAAAACCAGGGCTCAGTTTGGGAGAGAGCGTGCGCTTGATTTCGATGGCGAGTGTTTCGGCGGATGGGTTTTGCAAGGCGAGATCGACTTCGGCCCCGGCGTGGGTGCGGTAATGGCTGAATGTGGTGCCCTTGGGGAGGCGGGTCACGATCTGCTCGATGCAATAGCCTTCCCATGAATGACCGCAGAGCGGATGACCCTGTACCTGCTCCAAATCGTGAAGGCCGGCGAGGGCGTGGAGTAGGCCCGAATCCCGCCAATAGACTTTGGGGGATTTCACCAGACGTTTGCCAGCGTTGCGGCTCCAGGCCGGGATGCTGCGCACGAGGTAGAGTCCTTCGAGCAGATCCAGATAGTGGCGGGCAGTTTTGCCGTCGATTCCCAGAGAGCCGGCCATTTTGCTCAGATTGAGGGTGGTGCCCTGTTGATGGGCGAGCATCGAGCACAAGCGCCGTAACAGCAGTGGGGTCGCTGAGATCCCATACTGGGGCAGATGGCGCTCGACGTAGCTGGTGATGAAATCCTCACACCATTGGGTCGAGGCCGCATCGTCAGCGGCGAGATAGCTGTCCGGGTATCGAGATAATGGCTGGGTTTCCCTACATCCAAGCCTCTCGCCAGGGTGGTTTTTCCCACTTGCCGGGAACCAAGAAGCGCCACCACGGGAGTTTGGGACAAACGCTTCTTCAAGATGGATGTGAGTCGGCGAGCAATCATTTGACCTTGAATATGCGGAATTGATTCCCTGATTTCAAGTTTAAAATCACGCGGATTCCACAACCTCCAGCAACTGGCGCGCCCACGATACTGCCATGAACCAGGAGTAACGGCCCGCTGCCACTGCTCATCAACATCTACCTCAAGAACCGATCCCGGTCCGCCGACTTGTCTGCCCGTAAATCTAACTATAATGGACGCCTCATTCCCCGGCTGGCGGACACGACGTCCGCCCGCCTTATTCAGAGACCACACATGCGCGTGACGCCTGTTCTCGAATCTGGCTCCGGCCTTTCTCGGCGCTCTGGCCAAGTTGCCCGGTCGGATCGAGGGAGAGCACCTTGAGATATTCGGCCAAGTTTTGCGTGCTGACCAAGGTTCCCGCTTCCTTATATCAGATATACCGGAACATCCTTCTCATCGAACTGCAGGTTTCCTGTCTTCACCATTCGAGAAAACACGGACTGAACTTCCGGACCATCGGCCCTCTTGTTAATCAAGTTGGCGATCTTTGCGATGAGTGCCTTTCTCTTCTTCGGCTGGGCCTTCGGGTGCTCTTTGAAATCCTTCAGGACTCGCTCCTTCCATATCTCGACGGGATCCATCTTTTCTACCGCCTTTTTGGCCACCTTCTTGGCAACGGTCTTTGTCGGGACTTTTTTCGCCGCCACCTTCTTCACGGGTACCTTCTTCACCACGGGCTTTTCCACGATCGGTTCACTCACCGGAAGCTTCTTTCCCGGCCAAGTGAAGGTGAGCTCGGCGCAGCCCACATGGCGGTAGACGTGAATGTGCCGTGCTCGCAGATGATCGATCAGCGGGTCAAAGCCTCCATCTTTGGAGAC
>JAPLUJ010000714.1 GCA_026397695.1 Verrucomicrobiota bacterium
TAGTACAGGAGCCGATGAACGCGACGTCGATTTTCACGCCTTGGATCGGCGTGCCCGCAGCGAGTCGCATGTAGGCAAGGGCTTCCTCGATGGACGCCTTTTCCATCGGAGTGGCCGCATGGCCAGGATCGGGAATGGTTGCGGAAATGGCAATCGCCTGATCCGGGGAAATCCCCCAGGTGACGGTGGGTTCGATATCCGCAGCATTGATGCGCACGAGATCGTCGTAGGCGGCGTCTGGATCGGAGGCGAAGGACAACCAGCGTGCGGCTGTGGTGTTGAAGTCGCGCATGTCCACATACGGACGACCCGTTAGATAGGCGACGGTTTTGGCGTCCGGATTGACATAGCCGCAGCGGGCACCGCCTTCGATGGACATGTTGCACACCGTCATGCGCTCTTCCATGGACATCCGGTCGAACACCTCGTCGGCGTATTCGTAAGCATAGCCGATGCCGCCCTTCGCACCTAACAGGCGGATGATGTGGAGGATCACGTCCTTCGCGTAAACGCCGGGGCGGAGGCTGCCGTTCACTTCGATGCGGCGGACCTTGAGTTCCTCGAGTGCCAAGGTTTGTGAGGCGAGCACGTCACGCACCTGAGTGGTGCCAATGCCGAAGGCGATCGCACCAAACGCGCCATGGGTGGCGGTGTGGGAATCCCCGCAGGCAATGGTGGTGCCAGGCTGGGTGATCCCCTGCTCGGGCCCGACCACATGGACGATGCCTTGTTTGCCGGATGCGAGGTCGAAGTATGTGATGCCGAAATCATCCACGTTGTTGCGCAGTGCCTGCATCATTTCCACGGCCAGCGGATCCTGCGGGGTGTCTTGATGGATCGTCGGAACCATGTGGTCCACCGTCGCGAATGTGCGCTGGGGGAATTTTACCTTCAGGCCGAGGTCGCGGAGCATGCCGAACGCCTGGGGCGAGGTCACCTCGTGGATCAGATGCGTGCCGATGAAGAGTTGCGTACGGCCGTCCGCGAGATGACCGACGGTGTGGGCGTCCCAGACTTTTTGGAAGAGGTTTTTTCCCATGAGGATGAGGGTGCCGTGGTTGGCGGCGGGAAGGGAAATTGCCCGTGGCGGCCCGACTTGTCAAAGTCACATGCGACTTGGAAGCGAGAAAGAGCGCCCGCAGGACAGGGATTTCAGAAGAATTCTATGATCAACCCGGCGATGATGCCACCCAAAGCGAGCACCGCAATGGCGATGACGATGATTTTCAGCCAGTTAATGGATTTGGCGTTCGCCGATTTTTCATCGATCCATGCGTCCCACGCTCGTTGGGGTTTGGCACCGGCGCGGTGATAATGACGCAAGGGTCCCTCAAAACGGTCTTTTTTTGCCTTGGGGAATAAGCGTTTCATGACAAAATCCATTCACCGGATCTGGAACGCTACATGCGCTCCACCAACAAGCAAATTGTTAGAATACCCTGACGCGCCTCCCATGGCGGAACGCACACCTGCCGGAACGGGAGGACGCTTGGAAAGCATGGATAGAGATCCCCCGGAAGCCCGACGGATTATTTCTCGTGACGCACGACTGGAGCCGGGGCTGGAGCCGCCGGGATTTCCTGAAAACGCGGGAGCGGCCGCAAGCCGGGCGGTTTGACATCACTAGTGCAGCAGCAGGACACGACCAACAGCGCGGCAACGGCAACGACAAGTGCGGAAAGAATGCGAATCATGGGATTGGATGAGGTGGTTTGGAGTGGAATCACGGGGTTGCTAGAAGAATTTTCATCAATGAAGCTCAACCCGACTCAGATGGAGACCGGGATGTGAAACCTCATTTCGAAGGTTGGACATAAGCGGGTTTGTTCGGAGCGGGTGGAGGTTTGGGGCAGCAGGAAGCGGCAAACAGAGCGGCAGCGGCAGCCATAAAAACAAGTTTCATCTGTGGGACGAGGTGGTTGAATGTGAGCGACTCGCGTGAGACGCACGCCAGTCCGAGCCCGAAAGTAGCGGCACGTTTCATTCCTGCAAGGTAAAAGACAAGCTCATTTTTCGCCCTTTTGGCATGCATTCTTGCATTCCTCCTGGGGCAACACGCACCCGGTCTTGCCGCCGGGAAATCCGGTGTTTAAGGTCCACCGCAATGCCTGACGAACTGCCCATCACTGAGCCCACCCGCCGTCAATGGGCGGGCTTCTGGAGCATGATCGTCCAGCAGACGCAAAACGCATTCAATGACAAGATGGCCCAGTTCATCCTGATCCCGCTGGGCGGGGCGGTGGGGTTTGCGGTGGAATCGGAGGCGGGGCTGCTGATTGCGTTGCCCTTCGTGTTGTTCGCTCCCATTGCGGGTTGGCTGAGCGACCGCTTCTCGAAACGCGACGTGATGTTCGGATCGGCGATCTTGCAATTGCTGGTGCTCGTCTGGATCTGCGCTTCGATCATGGTGAAAACCCTGCCATTCGCGCTCTGCGGATTTTTCGCGCTGGCGATGCAAGCGGCGTTTTTCAGTCCGGCGAAACTCGGCATCAACAAGGAGTTGGTGGGCTCGAACCATCTGGGATTCGCCACCGGCATCCAACAGATGACGGCGATGCTGGCAATGCTGGTCGGACAAATCGTGGCGGGCTGGCTGTTTGATCACCGTTATCACGCGCTCGGTGGGACTCCCGCCACGGCATGGCGGGCGGCCCTCATCCCGATGCTGGTGCTGACCTTGTGCTCGCTGCCGGCTCTGGTCATGGCGTGGATCATTCCGCGCGTGCCGGCACAAGGAGGCGGCGGGAAATTCACCCTCAAACTCACGGTGAGCCATTTCCTCAATCTAACCGACCTGTGGCGTGACCGGCCCTTGCGGATGGCCTCGTTCGGCGTGGCGTTTTTCTGGGGCTTCGCGTCGTACATCAACCTATGGTCGGTGAAACTCGCCAAGGTCATGACTGGCGGTGGCGAGGGCTTCGGCACGCTGTCATCGATATTCATGGCGGCGGCCTCGCTGGGCATGGCGGGGGGGTTCGGATGCGCTTCGTTTCTGTTGCGCAAACGCATAGAACTCGGCTGGGTGCCAGTGGCGGGTGTGATCATGACGGTCACTTCCCTCGCGCTGGTGTTGATTCCTTCGGGCGGCGCGCTATTTCTAACAACCCTAGCGCTGCTGGCGTTCTTTTCTGCCTTGTTCCTTGCGCCGCTCAACGCATGGATGCAAGACCGCTACCCGGCGGCAAAACGCGGCGAGTTGCAATCCGCGGTGAACCTCCAGGATTGCTTCGCCGGCATCATCGCGGTGGTTTTGGTCACCGTCTTTGAATCCGGCGCCCACGCCCTCGGCATCGATGCGAAGGTGGGGTGCCATCTCCAGATGATCTTTGTCGGCCTGACCTGCGGCCTAGCCACGGCATGGATCATCCGGCTGCTGCCGGCGGATTTCCTGCGCGTGATCTGCCTTGCCCTCACACGCTCGATCTATCAAATCAGGACGGCCCATGAGGAACGCCTGCCACGAATTGGTGGAGTCCTGTTATTGCCCAACCATGTGTCGTATGCCGACGCGTTTTTCATTTCGGCCGCATGCCCGCGACCGGTCCGCTTTGTGATGGATGAAATCTTCATGAAGCAGCGTGCCATCCGGGTGTTCACCGGCATTTTCGACACCATGACGATCCGCCGCGACCACCCGCTGGAAGCGATTAGGGAAATCATCCACGCGTTGCGGCAAGGACACGTGGTCTGTCTATTTCCCGAAGGACAATTGACGCGCACCGGCACCCTGAGCGTGTTGCAGCGCGGCTTTGTACTGATCGTGAAAAAGGCCGGCCATCCGTTGATCCCCGTCTGGTGCGACGGATCGTGGGGCTCGATTTTCTCGTTCGAGCGCAACCGGTTCTTCCGCAAAATCCCCCATCGCATGGCGCATGGCATGACCCTCGCCTTCGGGCAGGCAATTCCGCCCACGGCAGCCAGTTTGGAATCCGTCCGCGATGGCATACTCACCGCATCCGCGGCAGCAATCGACCAACGGTTCGCCGGGCGCAATGGGTTAGAGCAGATGCCGCAGGCGCAAAATGCGGCGGCCACGGCCTTCCGCATGATGGATGATAATGCACGCCGACGGGCGTGGGTCAACGGACACCAGCTTGCCATGATCAACGCGCTGCAATGGCACCAGCCGTTTTGCGTGTTACAGGAGGATCTGTCAGGGACCGCGCTACCGGGTTTGTTCGTGGCTTTCCCGGAATTGTTCCGGGCCACCCTGCACATCCGCAAGACCTTCAACGGCGACGAGAACGCCACCTGGGTCGGCGGCGATGCCTTGCACCACGTCCTGCAATCCTCCCGGATCACCGGCAATATCGTTTTTTACGACTTCAGCACCCACGCGCTAACGCCCGTCTGGCAGGCCGGAGTGTGCCATTGCCCGTGCCTTGCGGTGGACGGGATGGTGGTGGCGATGTCGATGCCCGATCCGCCCGGATGCGCCGACAACTTTGAACCGCAGCACGGCCAGCAACCTGATTCGTGGGGCAAACTGCTGCCAGGCTGGTTCCTCCAACACGGCGCAAACGGCATGCTCCAAGCCCATGGCCCGGCGTCCCCACCCGAAGGCCTGCCGCTGCCTGCGGGATCCACCCTCGATGCGGAAGGATTCCTGCGCGCCGTACCGCTTCCGGCGTCTCGTTAGAGCGCCCGTCATGCACAGCAGAGGGACCGCACAGGACAGCATAGTGATAGAGGGTCAGTGTTATAGAGGGTCATAGAGGGTCAGTAGAGGGTCAGAAAAATAATTAAGTTTGGGGCTTGCATTGGCGGTGGTGGTGGCTAGGCTGCGGGCATCATGAGACGCGCGCGCTGGCTGGCCCCGTGGAAGGATTCATTTGTACGTCCGGTGATTTACCATTGCGTGACACGGGTGGTGGAGCGGCGCCTGGCGTTCGGACAGACTGAGAAGGAGCAATTCCGCACCTACATGCGGATGTATGAGAACTTTTCGGGGTGCCGGGTGCTGGCATACTGCCTGATGTGCAACCACGTGCACATTCTGTTGGAA
>JAPLUJ010000145.1 GCA_026397695.1 Verrucomicrobiota bacterium
AATGGGGGATAGCCAGACGCCCACGGAAGATGGCATGATGCTCGCACTTCTGGACCGATACCTGCCCACGCTGGACAAGGCGAAGCAACCCCCATTTCCCCGCCCTCCGGTCCGGCCACCGGCTTCTCCAACGGCCTTCACCACAAAAGCAAATTCCTAGCAGTAGCCCAACAGAACCGCGCCGATGTGGAAATGGGCCTGAAAACTCTATCAGACCACTTTCAGGAGTTGGGTGCCGATTTCGGTGAGGAAATCGAACGCCGCGCCAGCGATGCGAAGCTCATTCTTGAAACCGCGGCCAAGTTTGGTGTGCCGGTTGAGATGCTGTGGAAGCCGTCCGGATCGGCGGGAACACTTCAAACCGGCTTCGCAAAGACCTCGGAAACCGTCACAAAATAGATGGGAAATGGTGAGAATTGGCATTGACCCGAAGGGCGGTGGCGGATAGAGAGGCTCTGCAATCGTTGCAAATCACCATGAAACAACACATCAGATTCACCTTCGGGCTGGCCGTTCTAGCTGGCGTTTCGCTCGTCACTCCGGCTTTGGCCGTGGTCAACATCGCCTGGGTGCCTGTCGGCAACGCGGGCAATACGGCGGATCCATCCACCGGCTACGGCTCGGTGGCATCCGCCTACAACATCGGCAAATACGAGGTGACCAACAGCCAGTACGCCGAGTTCCTCAATGCCAAGGGCGGCTCCAACAGCAACGGGATCTACAATTCGGGCATGGCCAGTTACGGCATTGCCCAAACAGGCTCATCCGGCAGCTACAGCTACAGCGTAACAGGTGGCCTGGAGAACCGGCCGGTGGTTTATGTATCCTGGTACGACGCGGCCCGTTTCACCAACTGGTTGGGGAACGGCCAGGGGACGGGCGATATGGAAACCGGAGCATACACGCTGAGCGGCAACACAGGAATCATCACCGTGAATTCGGGTGCCACGGTTTATCTTCCCAGTGAGAACGAGTGGTATAAGGCGGCGTATTACAACGGCGGCACCTCGACCTACTCGCTCTATCCCAACGGCCAGAACACGATCACCACCGTGGACGCGAATTACGGCAGTTCAGGTTCCACCAATGTTGGCAGCTATGGCGGTGACCCGAGTTCTTACGGCACGTTTGACCAAGGCGGCAACGTTTGGGAATGGAACGACGCCGTCAATTCCGGCGCTTCCCGCGGGCGGCGCGGGGGCTCCTGGTACGACGACTACTACAGCCTGCAGTCGTCGAACCGCGGCGGCGACGACCCATCCATCGAGGGCACCAACGTCGGGTTCCGTGTCGCCAGTGTCCCTGAACCAGCATCGGTCGTCCTAGCGATGGTCGCGAGCGGGATGCTGCTGATCCGCCGGAAGCGCTGATTTTTCCCTTTTAATCTTTATCCCTTTGTCCTTTGGAATGTGGCGGCGCTCTATGAGCGTCGTTGCTATTGTGTCGCCAAGGATATTCTTCATCTCATGGGCATCGACGCTCACAGAGCGCCGCTACAAGCCTCCGCCGCAGGCGGTCGAAATTTTTTTCTGAAAAATGAAGCCGCCCGGATCTGACGCGCCCATCGTTTTGGTGAAATGGTATGCCTACGCCAAATGGGTGCTGGAGCGGGTGGAGGGTTTTCCGAAGAGCCAGCGTTTCATTCTGGGCCAGCGGCTCTCGAATCATGTGATGGACGTGCTTGAAACACTGGTGAAGGCCAGCTACGCCAAGGAAAAGACGGAGTTGCTCATCAAAGCCAATGAGGGGATCGAAATGACCCGCTGGATCATCCGCATGGCGCACGACCGCAAGCTGCTGGCGCCGAAGCAGTTCGAGTTCAGCGCACTGCAACTCAACGAGTGCAACCCCCATTTCCCCGCCCTCCGGTCCGGCCACCGGCTTCTCCAACGGCCTTCACCACAAAAGCAAATTCCTAGCAGTAGGCATTGTCGATGAGGGACTGCGTCGATGGCGCTCCCAGCAGAATGGCGGCTTCCTCAAAGGTAAGCCGCCCCGTCTGCACGTTCGAGGCCGTTGCAGGCCTTTGTATTGAGTCTTGACTCATGTTTTGTAAATTATATCGTTTCCCTATGGCTACAGCTCAAACTTCTCTCCGCCGCAACACGTACAGCAAAGACCAAGGCAGTCTCAAACAGGCCGGTAAGGACCAGTCCTTCGACATGGTCGTGGATACCCCGAACTTCTCGGCTGCGGTTAACTCGGCGCCACATGGGGCCACCGCGATAAATACCGCGTATCCCTACCGGACAACCCCCATTTCCCCGCCCTCCGGTCCGGCCACCGGCTTCTCCAACGGCCTTCACCACAAAAGCAAATTCCTAGCAGTGAAGGACGAGAGTTCAACGGATCTGATTTGGCCCGCACTTGGGCATTTGGCGTGTTGTCCGGACTTACCGAGTTTGGAGGAGACATGGTTGGCTTGGATTTGGTCACCGGCCGGTTCAACAAGGGTTTGGAGAAACTGGTTGGCATAAGCGAAGTGGGTGGCAGTGAGGCCATGAAGCGCATGGGCAAGATCGCCTTGGGAACGATTGGGGGCGGTCTTGCAGAAGGCGGACAGGAAGGTGTACAAACCCTCTTGGAACGTCTTGGCGCCCACCAGGATGTCAGCAGTGACGAAGCATGGAGTGACTACCGCAACAGCATTGCGTTGGGGGCATTGGGTGGGGTTGCTGGTGGCGGTGTTGGCGGGGCATTGTCGTCCAGCCGGAATCAAGGGGATGCCAGAAGCCGTTTCGCAGCATTCGCACAGTCGGTTGTTGGTGATCCAGTGGCACGCAATATCAAGGACACGTTGCAGGATGCTTCCACTCTTGCACCGGAGACGGCTCCCATTGAGTTTGAAGAAGGGTTGCCGAATCCCACGCCGGATCAATTGGCGAAATTGGACACCAATGCGGAACGTGCCAAGCCGGATGATTGGTCCAAAGCGGTTCCGGTGGCGCAAGTAGATCCGGATGTGGCTGGTCGAGTGGGCGAAGTGCGGATACGTCCCGATCATTCCGCCTATCTTGTGCAACGTCCCGGTGAAGCCGAGGCGCGGGTGATGCCCGCGGTGAGCAATCTGATTGGCGCGGATGAGATACTGACTCCGGGTGGCAAGAGCAAGGGTGGCACCAACAACCCCCATTTCCCCGCCCTCCGGTCCGGCCACCGGCTTCTCCAACGGCCTTCACCACAAAAGCAAATTCCTAGCAGTAGGTTAATCTTGAGTAAATATTAATATACAAAAAAGGGAACTAGAGATATTTACTAAGTAGTGGTGATTTAACGTAAATTTTATATAGTAGTACTACTGAACAGACAATATGTTAGAAAAACTAGTACAAAAATTATTACCACTGATTGCTGTAAGTAGTTTGTATGCTGATACTTCTATGACGGTGAGTGGACCTGTTTTTACAACTGGAGATTATATTTCAAACGGCACAGGAGTTCTTGAAAAAAAATGGCGATATGAAATAACCAATACAAGTACAGATGGTGACGTAAACAATATGATTGAATTCCATATAAATGCTGGAAACAATAAAAACATATTAAATGCATATATACAATATGGTGGAGATCCCGGAACTATTACACCCTACCGTTCTGCTTCAACATCTGGATTTACAGGTTTACTTCCACCAACTTTTCCTTTGGACTTGGCAGAAAGTCAAGTCAATTTTTTCATAATCACACCAGCTGATACTCAATCTGCCCCTGGTCTTGCAACCGCAACTGCAGAAGGAATTGGATATAATGTACCATTCAATTCAGTAGCAGTACAAGTACCTGCTGATCTTCCAACCCAAGTCAAACTGGAATCTGCGACCAAACAAATAGGTGGACAGACAGAAATTAGATATAAAATTACAAATCTAGGAACAGCAATCATAAACAGCGTAGATATTCCTGTAGGAACAAATAACCTAATCACAGAATATTATGTTCCAGGAGGAGTTACTGTAACAGTTAATGAAATCAATAGCCACATTGTAAAGGATGGTGGAATAAATCTGCGAGAATCAGTTATCTACAAAATAAAATCATCACAAAAAATAACAAATCCTGCAAATGCACAACCAATAAATGCAAGAATAAGTGTAGGTTCAGAAGAAATATATCAAGGAGTACCAGTTCCTGGAGAAACTCTA
>JAPLUJ010000096.1 GCA_026397695.1 Verrucomicrobiota bacterium
CGGCACGTTTGTTAGGGGCGATCCGCAGGCCGGCATCGCCAAGGCGGCCAGCGGGGCAGGGGATTTTCTTTACCGCTTTGGCGACCCGGCCCGTTACGCGCAGGGCGACCCGCCGCGGGTGTTGGAGAATTGGGATTCGGCGACCACCGGTCACAAGCAGATGGGTGGCGCGCATGACGCGCAGTGGATCCGGCCTGGCTTGCCCGGCGCGGGCCATCTCATGGTCTTCAACAACGGGCAGTATCTCTATCAGAGAACGCCGCAGTCGTCCGTGCTGGAAATCAACCCGTTCCTCGATGCCTCCGGCACCGACACCGGCAGGTATGTGAACCCGCCCGATGCGGGGTATCGCCGTGAATCGTATGACAAGGACACGCACAACCAGCCGCGCCAGGTTTCCAAACAAATCGTCGCGAGCTACCGGTCCGTCAACAGCCACGGTTTTTTCAGCCACATCGGTTCGAGTGGCCAGCGCCTCCCCAACGGCAACACCTTCGTCTGTTCCGACACCGAGGGGCACATCTTCGAGGTGACGGCCAAGGGTGAGCTGGCGTGGGAGTATATCAACCCGGTCACCCGCGACGGCCCGGTAAAAGTGTTAGGCGATGTCCTGCCGATGACCAACTCCGTGTTCCGGGCACACCGCTACGCTGCGGATCACCCCGCGCTCAAAGGCCGGGATCTGACCCCCAATGGCACGATCACCGGGCGCGCCGCCCAGGGACTCGACGTCTATCAAAAACGCCGTCCGACCGGCGACCGGCCGCAAGGCAAAGGCGAGGGACCAAGAGGACGCCGCGGTCAAGGTGGTGGGGGCGGCGGCAACCCTGATGGCCGCCCGCCGCGCAATGATCAAGGCGGCCCGGAAAACCGTGCATCGCAATGAACCACCTTGCGGCGATTGGTGACCGTCGTTGTCCGGGACCCTCCTCACGGGCCGTGGGCATCTTGCCCACGACCCATAACAAAGCGTGGTTTCCGTCCCTCGCGGACTCAGTGGTGGACAAAAATGTCCACCCTCCTTATATTAAGCCGACACCGCTAACAAAGCCAGAACCATCCCCATGAAGACCACGCTCTTGTACACATGCCTTATGACAGCCAACGCCGCCCTTGCGCTGGATTTCACCGCGCCTGTCGAAAAGCTTGGCGGCGACTTCAAGTTCACCGAAGGCCCGGTGTGGGTGGCCGCCAAGAGCGAACTGCTCTTCAGCGACATCCCGGCCAACCGCATTGTCCGCTGCAAGGATGGCAAGTTCACCACCTTCCGCGAATCCAGCGGCAACTCCAACGGCCTGACGCTCGACAAACAAGGCCGCCTCATCGCCTGTGAACACGGCACGCGCCGCGTCACCCGCACCGAGGCCGACGGCACCCTCACCGTGCTCGCCGAGCGTTACGAGGGCAAACGCCTCAACAGCCCTAACGATGTGGTAGTTAGGCGTGATGGCGCGATTTATTTCACCGATCCTCCCTACGGCGTGAAAAAGGAAGAGCGGGAGATGGATTTCCAAGGCGTGTATCGAATCTCTCCTGATGGCAAGGCGCTGGCCTTGCTAATCAAGGATTTTGTCAAACCTAACGGCCTGGCGTTCACGCCGGATGAAAAGGTTCTCTATGTAAACGACACGGAGCGCGGGCATATCCGCGCGTTCGATATCGCGCCTGACGGCACGCTGGCCAACAGCCGTGTTTTCGCGAGGACGCCCGGAGCCGACGGCATGAAGGTGGACACCGAAGGCAACGTGTTTTGTACCAGCGCTACGGGTGTGATGGTGTTTGACCGCAGCGGCAAGCACCTCGGCACATTCTCCAGCGCCGAACAACCGGCCAATTGCGCCTTTGGCGACGCCGATTGGAAATCTCTCTACATGACCTGCCGCACCGGCCTCTATCGCGTGCGCGTTTCCGTCCCCGGCACCAAGGTGCCGTGAGCGGATCGAGGCAGGTTCAAAAATCACAATGATCATTCCCCCATGAGACAAGCCATGTTGCTAGCGCTCACTTTCCTGCTGGCCAATCCGCCCGCCGCCCCGGGCGCGGTCGTTTCCGCGCCGCCCAACTTTGTCCTCATCCTGGGCGAAGGCCACGGTTGGAGCAGCACGTCCGTGCCGATGGACGCTGCCGTGCCGGCGTCGAAAAGCAGCGCCTGCCGCACGCCTAACATCGAAAAGCTGGCCGCGGGCGGGATGCGCCTGGCGAATTTCTACGCGTCCTCACCGCGCTGCACGCCGACGCGTGCCGCGCTTTTCACCGGCAAGAGTCCCGCGTTGTTGCACATGACCTTTGTGGGCGAGGGAAATAAGGCAAGCGGCGCCAATTCTAACGAACGCATGATCACGCCATCCGCATTGATGGAACTGCCGGCGGGCGAGACGACCGTCGCCGAACTACTCAAGGGCGCGGGCTATGCCACCGCGCACTTCGGCAAATGGCATGTGGGACGGGTGAGCCCGTCGCAACACGGGTTTGACGAAAGCGATGGTGCGACCAACAACGGCGGCCCTGACAACGTCGCCAACCCCCACCCCAAGCAGCTCTATCAAATGAGCGAACGCGGCATGGATTTCATGGCACGCCAGGTCAAGGCAAACAAGCCGTTCTATCTGCAATTGTCGCACTACGCGTCGCGCCAGGGTGGCGACGCGAGCCCCGAGGCGCTGGCCACCGTGAAAGGATGGGGTGGCACCCTGGGCGAACGCGAAATCAGCGAGGCCGCCGCGGATCTCGACCTCGACCTGGCGTTCGGCAAGGTGCAGGGAAAGATCGACGAACTCGGAATTGCTAACAGCACGTATGTCATCTTCACCACCGACCACGGCACGCCGGGGCGCAACCCGCCGCTGGCCGGCGGCAAGGGCACCGTCGCGGAGGGTGGTCTGCGCGTGCCCTTCATCGTGCGCGGTCCGGGCGTCCAGGCCGGTGCCTGCGTGCATGTGCGCGCGTCCGGCGTGGATCTGTTGCCGACCATCGCCGCGCTGGCCAAGGTGAGCGCGCCCCTGCCCAAGGGCATCGAAGGCGGCAGTCTCGCGGCTGTCCTAACAGGAGAAGGAAACACGGTGGCACGCCCGCGCGACGAGTTTGTGGTCCACTTCCCGCACTATGACAAGGATGCCATCGGCCCGGCATCGGCCATCTGGCTGGGTGACTTCAAGTTGATCCGCGCCTATGAGACCGGCGGCCTGAGGTTGTTTGACATCGCCAAAGACCCCGGCGAACGCCACGACCTCGCCAAGGAAA
>JAPLUJ010000661.1:0-9911 GCA_026397695.1 Verrucomicrobiota bacterium
CCCGTGCGACCGGGGCGAGCCGGGCGAGGCGGCCCCAGTAGGGCGTTCCGCCGGGTTCGGTTGGCCGGTCATGGAGGAGCGGCGAGAGGTAATCCTGGGCATCGAGCCGGCTCCAAGTATCGCGTTCGCGGAGGAAGGCGTAGTTGACGATGCCCTGCCAGCTCGGCTCGGGCAGTGCGGATGCGGGCAAGGTGAGCCGCTCCGCCGGCCGCGCCGTTAGCCGCGTCGCTTGGGACTGCCGCGCGGCCGTCTGCCAGGTGGTACCGTCGAGCGAGAGGCGGACTTCGACATCGCGCGCTTGGCGGTCGGTGAAGGCGCCGGTGCGGTCGCGGGTAAACCCGACCCGTGCGACCCGCGTGGCTTTCGGCAGTTCGATCTCCGCCCATTCCTCGCCGGGGGTGGCCGCAATCCAGCTATGGTCGTTGCCATACAGACCGTCGTTCAAGTGCGCGATGGCATGAATCGGATGCCCGGCGATCACGGAGGACGCGTGGGCAATCGCTCCGCGGCTGGCCAAGGCGAGGTTTTCATCGCTCGCGGGACCGAAGACTGCCAATTCGTCGATCCCGACGGCACCGTCTGCGCTGCGGATGACGAGCCGCACAAAGCGCGCCTCCTGCTCTGGTACATGGATGATTGCCAGCCCTGCTAGATCAGGGGCGGCGAACGCCGCCCGCACGACCTCCGCCACGGACACTCGTGGTCCGGCCATGGCCGCGTCTAGCAGGCCAAGGGTTGCCGCGAGGAGGACGATCATCAGGAAATGGTTTTTCGGGTTGGCACGCATGGGAAGGTGGAAGTTGGGCTCGCAGAGCGGGAGAATGGGAGTTGTACCGGCTGTAGCGATCGGATCTTACGGGGCCCGGTCATCTTGAGACGGACGAAGCGTTGCGGATGGTTCATGGGCACGGTGTATCGCAGGAGGCCACCGTCGCTGAGGTTGGATTGTATTTACTCACGGCGTTCAAGGCCACCGATGGTCTAAATGGGGTCCTCGCGGATTCACATGCTGCTTGCATTGTTACGGGTTATGGAATACGCAAGGGCATGGCAAGACCTACAAGATTTCAATATCCCGGGGCGGTTTACCACGTGATGGCGCGTGGTGATGGCGGCAAGGTTGTTTTTGAGAAGGACGACGACCGGAAGGCGTTTGTGTTCCGACCTTCAGGGACCGGCTCATGAAGTTGATGGACAAATTGTCGGGAAAAGCTGCCAGCGGCAGGAGCCGCACCGGGGAGGATATCCGGGACCATGGGGAAAAGGAAGCCGTTAGGATGCTGAAAGCCGGGTTGAAGGAGTTGGGACTGCCGGGTGGGGATTCAGCCCTTGCCAAGCTACCCAACAGTGACGAACGAAAAGTCCTGCTGGCTCTGATCCTACGCAAGAAAACCACCGTGTCGAATTATTGGATCGCCAGCAGCCTAGCCATGGGCCATCCGGGATCGGTGAGCCGGATGATTTCGGCTGGACGGTCCGATAGAAGAATGTCGGAACGATTTCATGCTCTGGATAAAGCCATCAACAACCTTGCGGATCCACAGTGAAAATTCCGCAAATGTGAATCCGCGAGGACCCCATTCAGTATCTTTCACTCCATCTTCTTCCCGCGGACGGCTTTGGTGATCGCCTCGCGGGCCTCGACGGTGGCTGCGCTGTAAGGCGCGATCTTCTTCAGTTGGGTGTAGCCGTCCCTGGCGGCATCCATCTTCCCCGCCTTTAGCGCGACCTTCACCTGCACGAGCATCCACTGCTCCCGCTGGGTTTGGTTCAGAGCCATGCGGCCCAACTGCCCGGCGAGGGTGAGGGCGCGCGCGTCATCCCCGACCGCGGCGAGTGCCTCCATCTTCATGAGCATGAACCCCGGCTCCGTCCGGAGCATCGGGTGTCGGCTTAGCCACGCATCAAGGAGTTGGAAAGAAGCACTGAGATCGGCGTCGTTTCCCTGTGCCATCCGCGGGATCTTCCGCAGATCGCTGGCCAGTTGCACTTGCGTCGTGTCGTCGATAGGCCACGCGTCCGGCTTCAGGTTCATGAGCATCTCCTTTGCCTGCTCGGTTTTGCCCATGGCCACCAGTGCCTCCGCCATGATGCGTTTTGCCGCCTCCTCAGCGGAATTGACCGTGTTGGGAAGGGCGATGTTCAACCCGAACGCCGCATGGCTGTTGAACGCATAATCCTCTTCCTTCCGTGGGCCGGAGACACTGACTGTGACAGAGTTCGTCTTGTACCCATGTGTCTTTGCGAGACACAGTTCATGTGCGCTGTCCTCATCCCAGAAGATGATGAGATCGCGGCTCACCGAGGCCAGACGCTTGCCGTCGGGAGAGAAGGCCATGGAGCGTACGCAGTCTGAATGCACCTTGAGTGTGCGCAGTTCCTTTCCGGTGCCCGTGTCCCAGATCTTGATGGTCCCGTCGTCACTTCCCGAGGCCAGGCGGCTGCCGTCGGGTGAGAAGGCGACGGAGAACACGTCGCTTCCATGCCCTGAGAGCGTGAACAACTCCTTGCCTGTGGTTGTGTCCCAGAGCTTGATGGCCCCGCTGTAATTTCCCGAGGCCAGGCGCTTGCCGTCGGAAGAGAAGGCCATGTACGGCTTCCCATGCCCAAGCGTGAACATCTCCTTCCCGGTGCCCGTGTCCCAGAGCTTGACGATTCTATCCTCGCTTACCGAGGCCAGGCGGCTGCCGTCGGGTGAGAAGGTGACGGCGTGCACTCCCGACGAATGCCCCTTGAGCGTGAGCAGCTCCTTTCCTGTAGCCGTGTCCCAGAGCTTGATGACGGCGCTGTTACTTCCCGAGGCCAGGCGCTTGCCGTCGGGAGAGAAGGCCACGGATTGCGCCTTGTCGCCAAGCGTGAACAGCTCCTTTCCGGTGCCCGTGTTCCAGAGTCTGACGGTCCCATCCTCGCTTGCCGATGCCAAGCGGCTGCCGTCTGGTGAGAAAGCGACGGAGACCACCTTGTCCCCATGCCCCTTGAGTGTGAACAGTTCCTTTCCTGTAGCGATGTCCTGGAGCTTGACAGTGTGGTCAGGTCTCGCCGTAGCCACCCGTTTGAAATCGGCAGAGAGGGCTGACACGGACATGTTGTTGAATCGACTGGGTGGCTCCGTGGATTGAAACAGTGCAACGAACTGATTCTTCCCGCCCCGGCGCAGCATCCCGGCAGGGATGACAATGTTGCCGTCGGGCCATTGCCACGGTTCGCCGAGGTGCCGGCCGTTGAACCACATGACCCCGATCCTGGGCATTGCACCAAGCTCCAACACCAGCTCCTTGCCCGTCCAGGAGGCAGGCAGATCGAGGTCTTTGGCAAGCCACAGGCCCAAGCCGCCTTCCACAGTGACCGAGAGGGGAAACAGGGCATTCGTCCAGCTCAATCCGTTCAAGATGCCGGTGATGTCGTCGGCCGCCGTGAGAGAGTACCACTGTTTCGCCTCGGCTGTCCGCCAGTTGCCGGTCATGTCGAGAGCCGGCACGGTCCGTTTCAGCTTCTCCAGAAGTTCAAGACCGCTTTCAGGCTTGGCACGAACGGCGCCAGGGCTGAACTGATGGCCTCCTTGCACCCGATCGTTTCGTCACGAAGCGACCAGCACCAGAGGCTGACCACCTCCTCGATCGGGGTGCCGGAGGCGAACTCAGCGGCCCGCGCCGAGATCGGCCCATTGCTCAATTGCGGCCCTTGGTGCCCCATGGTTTGATGTGTCATCGGCTGCAGCCAGTACATTTGGACATGCACATTACCGGTTGCGCTCGCGATCACCTTCCCCCCGGCCCCGTCTAGGACATCAAGTTGCACTTGCCTTTGTCCAGGACTGAAGAAGCAGTGGTCGTAGGTCTCGCCCTCGGCCCTGTGCCCGTCATCGAATCGCCAGCGGAAGACCGCATTGGGACGCTCCTCCGAAAGTATTCCGGTAAAGGAATGACGAATAATATCGCGGGCGGGATATCTCCCCGCCCATTCCAAGTTGGCATAGCGCCAGGTGAAGGAGGCGAACGGTTTCTTTGTGCGGTGCGCCATCGCGCCTGCTGCGGCCTTCGCCATGGGCTCCCATACGGCGGTTCCGGAGCCGAACACCACAACGTCCCGCCACTCTTGCCTGTCGTGGGGGATGCCATTGATCGGCTGACGCCAGCACAGCGAGGCGTATATTTGCCCCCCGCTGCCGTATTGACAGAAATCCAACTGGTGAAGCCCTTTTTCCAGTACCACCTCGAATTCCTTGTGTGCGTTTCCGCCCATGGTCCTGATCGCGCTGGCATCATCGTAGCACAACGCCGTGACCAATTGGTTATCGACGAGGAGGTAGCCGCCGCGCAGGGCCATGAAGAAAAAATGGTATTTCCGTGTCGCCGGAACGTGAAAGAAACCGGTGTAACGGGTGAGGGTCAGCGGGACCTGGCAGGTGATGTCGAAGTAATAAGGCCAATCCTCGAAAAGCGGTCTGAATGGAAGAAAGCCCGAAAAGATCACCGACTCGCGACCATGCCCTTCAAGGTCAATCCTGGGGTCCCTTTTCCCGGCTATGAAACCAGCGCTGTTCCAGAGCTTCTCGTATCCTTCCACGGTCTCGACCGCCGGATCGTAGCGGTCGAGGTAGCGGCTCTCCTGTAAGAGGCCCGCCTTCGGCACCCAATCCAGCCGCGTTGGATTCTTCGAACGATCCAACAGGTAGACCATGTACTGCTTCTCTCCGCTCGAACAGTCGAACAGGATCGACATCGGCTCGCCCGGATACGCCCAAAGGATGCGGCAACCGACCTGTTCGCCCGACAAGCGATGGACGATAGGGATCAGGGATGTCGGGTCACTGCCGGGCAGGTACAGGGTGGCGCTGGCGACAGCGGGGCTGCGCGTGATAAACCCGGCTAGACTTATCCACCTGCCGGTGCCCTCTATCTTGAGCAGTTTCCCATCTGGCGGGAGGGCAAACGCCCGCCTTGGATCCGCGCCGCCGTCATGGATTACCTGGCCGTCGATAGACACTTTCATGGAGCCCTTACTCCAGAAGGAAAACCACTTGTATTCCGGCTTCAGCGCGAAAGTCGCCGAGCCGCTGGCTGCTTGCCAATTGGGCTGGTAGAAGTCCGGCTTGTATTCCTGTCCGCGCTCTTTGCACCACTGCTGCCGGTCCGCTATGATTTTCGCCTTCTGCTCAGGCGTGTTCGCGTCCCGCGTGACGGCGTTCTTGGTTACAGGGTCGAAGGAGAGTCCCTCTGTCTCGACGGGGTTAAGGTCGGCGAGATAGACGTCGGGCGGCATCTGGTTCAAGGCTTCCTCGAACGAAGCGGTGAGAGGAATCCGGACTTCCGCTTCATGGATATGCCACGGGACCGGCGACTCCGCGGCGGAACCGGCGCCCGCGCCGAGCATGGCCGCGAGAAGGACTGGGACCGCAAACGACTTGATCGGAAACTTCTGTAGCTTCATAGAATTCTCGTGGTTGCTAGGAATTTGCTTTCGGGGTGAAGGCCTTTGGAAGAGCCGGTGGCCGGGGAAATGGGGAGTTCATATCCTGTAGTTTCCGTATTTTCTGCCTGCTTCAAGGTATGCCATGACATTTTCGTAGGGCATGCCGTCGTGGATGCTGTGGTCGGTGGACAGGATATAACCGCCACCGGGTTTGCCGATGGCGAGGCATTCCCTGACCTCGGCCTCAACCTGTTCGGGCGTGCCGGTGGACATGGTGATCTTGTTATCGACATTGCCGATGGGGCAAAGGCGGCCGGCATAGTTATGTTTGACCTTTACGAGATCCATGCCGGCGGCTCGCTCGACCGGATGAAATCCATTGATGCCCGTGCCGACCAGATCGTCTAGCACATCCCGGATCTGGCCGTCGTTGTGCATGATGACCGGTTTGCCGAGGCTTTTGAGACCTTGTACAAGTTTCCGGAACGGGGGAATGAAGAATTCCCGCAGATGCGTTGGAGACATCAGCAAGGCCCGTGTGCCGCCCCAGTCGTCCGAGATGCTGAAGGCGTCCACCCCGCCCTGGGAGACGGCGCGCGCGGCGGATGCCAGCGCCCAGTTGACAAAGGCATCGCTCATCTCACCCACCAGTTCAGGATCGTCGTAGAGGGTGATCGAGAGGGTTTCCAGATCCATCAGATACCAATACATCATGGTGAATGGCCCCAGCACCCCGGCAATGATGGCAAGGTCACCGGTGTTGGCCTTGGTGCCGCTGGCCAGCATGCTGAGACGGTGTGGCGCATTCGTCGCCGGCATGGTGTAGCGCTCCCAATCCGCACGGCTTTTGATCGGCACATCCACCTGAGCCATGATCGGCCAACCGTTCTTGATATAGGTCACCCCCCATTCATCCTGATAGTGCTCGCCCTCGGCATGAACCTCCTCCTCGGTGCCGCAGAAGCCGTTGATGGGAATCCACATGCAGTCCAGGCCCAGGTGGGTGGCCAAGCGCACCTGGGCATCCGCCTCATAGAGCTGCGGGACGTGGTTCAGCTCCCTCTTCAGCAGATTCCGGCTGAACAAGTAATCGCCGATCGGGACGCGGTCCGGCGTGCCGCTGGTCAATGCGGTTAGGAAACGTTCTCTTGGAGTCAGGGCAATTGTCATTTCGTGAAGTCCACTTCGGTTACCTCAAGCGTCCTGCCCTTGGTTTTTGTCAGCATGAACGCGTAAAACAAGGAATATATCAAAGTGCGGGCCATTGACGGGCAAAAGAGGGGCGTGGTGGCACTGGCGACGCCCGCATTGGCGCGCACGCCTGTTTCGGGTGTCACAGGTTTGGCAATTGCCAGGGATCGCGGCGGGGGCGGTCGAACATATTGTTGGCTTCCTCATCGTCGGGAAATTTCTCCGCTACGGGATCCCACCTTAGGTCGCAGCCGGTTTTGATAGAAATACTGGCGAGATGGCAGACTGTGCTCACCCGGTGGCCGATATCGACGGGGAAATAGGGATCCTTGCGGGTCTTGACACATTGGAGGAAATCATCGTGTTCACCGCCCGGCCATCGGGACGAGCGCCGTCCGACGCAGCCGGGACGGCCGCGCTCCGTGCGTATGTTAGAGATCAGCGTTCCCGGGGTGGTCGTCATGCCAGTGCGGGCAGACGCGCGTAGACCGCAAGCCGACAGGGCGAGCATCGCATGCGAGTGGTTCTTCGATTATTTGTGTCTTCAACCTAAAGAGGAAAATGAACCGCAGATTAACGCAGATGGACATTGATGTTAAGAGGTTTATGCATAATTGGACTCTAACCCTGTGGGTGAGTTACCCAATCAATACAACTCTTTGATTATCTGCGTAAATCTGCGTCCATCTGCGGTTTCATTTCTCTTTCTAGCTTCAACTGTCGTTCGCAGCACCAGCACCCGTCGATCCCGCCCCACCACCAGTCCGCGCGCGCCGATCCTGCCTAACAAACCATTCACCACCTCCGCGCTCTCACTGCCGTCCTCATCGAAATCCAACAGATGCGTGTAACCCTATTAACGAAAAAAATCCGCGGCCCCATCTGGCGCTTCCAGCTAATCTCACTGCCTCAATCGACTCAATTGTTGCTTTCCATTGTGCTGATTAAGCTTTTGTTCATAAGAATACTCTTTTATATCTTTCATGAATTAATCATTATTGCTAGAAAAACGCTTTCCCGGTGAAGGCCGATGGAAGAGCCGGTGGCCGGACTGGTGGGCGGGGAAATGGAGGTTGGTTCTCCAGATCGATTCTCCATACTTGTAGTACCAATCACTTCTTCGCGCTGTCTTTCAACACCATACCGAACCCGCCGCCGGCCGGCATCTGGACTGTCAGCGGCTTACCGGCATTCACCTCAACCGGATCAGCAACAAACGGCAGATCCTTCGCGCCAACACCCGGCGTTGCCGGTTTTCCGTCATGGTATAAAGTTGTCTGGTAGATTCCTTCTTTCAGGAAATCGAGTTTCAGCTCAATCTCTCGCGGCGCATCGGCATTGATGCCGCCAATCCACCAGTCGCCCCCCTTCCGCCGCGCAACTACTGCGAACTTGCCGGGCTCGCCGTCGATGAACCGGATGTCGTCCCAGGCTGCAGGCAGGTTTTTCAGAAATTCCCTGGCCGGGTTCGACACCACGTTTTCAGGATTGAACCCCATCGCTTGCCAGCCTGATTCAAAAACCACAGGCAGCACCGAATCGTGGGCCCTGGAATATGTCCGCTTTTCCGAGTAGGATGTCGGAGTGTAATCCATTGAGCCCGGCACATTACGGGTAAAAACCAGGTTGACGTTGTAAGCCGGAGTCGGCCTTATTCTTGAATATATGAAGTACTCTTGGCCAAGCACTCCCTCATGCGTTGCAATATTCGGCCAGGTCCTCTGCAGCCCGCGCGGGGTGATGTCGCCATGATAACTGAGCAGCATCTTGCGCTCGGCGCAGGCGCGGGCAATGTCGTCGCGGAATTTGCCAACACGCTGATTATCACTGTCGAGGAAGTCCACCTTGATACCCTTGAACCCGTTTTTAGGATACCAGGCAAGATACTTCTCGATCTTCTCCGGCGTATCAAGATTGCACCAGTGATCCCAACCGTAGACATTGACGTTCTTCTTTGCAGCATAGGCGGTCAATTCAGGAAACCAGGGACAGTCCATCCACTTTTCCGGAGGACAGCCCCATTTGTCCTTCAGAGCCAGCGCATTGTCGAACTCAATCCACGGCCAGCCCATTTCACTTGCAAGATCAACAAATTGTTTCATGCGCTCCAGGCTCATGTTGTTTGTGTTCGGCCCCGTCAGCCACGGAAAAATCGCAGTACCTGGCTTGATCCAGCTCGTATCTGAAATCATGGACGGTTTTGCAAGGTCGGTGATGAGAGTGGATTCAACCAAAGCATTCAGGTTATCAACCACAAACGCCACGCGCCAGGGCGTCGTCCACGGCAGAACGGATACAGGCTGATCCTGCAGCTTGTATGCAACCAGGCCTGTGGCGGCATCCGCAACTTTCAGCCGCGCACCTGAATATGTGCCGTCGAGATCGGCCTCGGTAATAAGAATCCAGATCTTCCCGGGAGTGCGGAACAGCATGGGAACCTGGATATCATTGGTATAGCTTGCGAAATTGTCATGTTCACTGTATAGGGCTTCATAAGCCTTGGAGTAATTCGCAAACCAGCTTTTGCTCGCGACCGGAATATTGAACCCGGACTGCTCCTCAACAACCGTATCCTCACCGCTGCCGTGAATGCGGTACCGGTACGCGATACCTTCGTTGTAGGCGCGGAGGATCAGACTGAATTTGCCGCCCTTGTCATTCGCGAAGTCCAGAGTCAGTTGGTTAGCGTTGTTTCTGCACATGCTGCGCTTGCCGACGGGCATCGCGTAGGTCTCATCGATCTTCGCAGTTGTCCTGCCAGTGCAATGCGTATCGCCGGGAAGCTTTCCGGCCTCCTTCAAAGTAATCCCCACCGGCGAGGCCGGCACGGCATTTTTACCGTTCAGATCGGCGCTGATAGAAAGAGCCGGCTGATCCGTCACTTTCAGCAAAAGCTTTCCGTTTGGAGATTCCACCGTCCATGTTTCCGCCGGAAGAACCCCTGCCGAAACAATGAACCCGACCACTGCCAGACACAGGACCGCCGCTGGTTTATGCATCCTGATTTTTCCTTTCATGCTCCTCAACAGTGGGGAGTTTCCCTCACGATTGGCACCTCCGGCAGGTGGAGCGGCGAACACGGAACTGGCTGCCAGACCGGCACCCTCAAGCGTGGTGTTTCCTGAAAACGAGCGGCGATTCATGGTGGGATTCATAATAAGTGTGGTTTGATGGTTTGGAACTGTGAGCAAACTGGTGCGGTCATCGCATCCGGGCGCGCGGAAGTTTGGCTGCGCCTGTGATATACCTAACGCATTTCTCTCCTCTTTCATAAAACCCGGAAATTTTACGTGATTCCGGAAATATTT